>NZ_JBNGCJ010000551.1:0-23838 GCF_049974785.1 Vibrio genomosp. F10 str. 9ZD137 | reverse complement strand
TAGCTTTGCCAAGCGCGAGTACGCTGTGCTTGGCGCGGTAAGATAGTGTACTGTTTGTATGTAGCAATAACCTTGCATGTGTCTGACCAAATCTGAACCGGCGAGTTATCAGCCATTGAAAATTTGAACGAGAACTCGGAACCGGCTCATAAACCCATGCATTGGGTGAAAAATAGAGTGGGATCTGTGCATCCTTAATGGCTTCAAAAAACATCGTGTCTTCACCACCAGTTCGGCCAAACTGTAAATCAAAGCGTAATGCAGCTATGACTGGGTTTGCTCTGTTAATCAATACATTACAGGTATATCCAGAACAAATTGTCTGCTCATTAAATGTCGGCTCAGTGTCGTGAAATCTTCCTTTCGACATCCATGATTGGTTCAAGCTAGTCGGGTAGTTGGCTTTGACTGGGCCTAACACAACCTCTGCACCGTTATTTTCGACGGTTTTAAATAGCTCAATCAACCAATCTTCACTGACTATTTCATCATCATCTACAAATGCTACCCATCCATTTTGACTATGTTCAAGGCAGGCATTTCGCGCTATGGAAATATTTTGTTTCGGTGCGTGTAGGTAATGTAGGCTAAGTGGTGAATGTTCGGAAAAATCCAAAACCAGCGACTGCGCAGTAGGGGTGATGTCGTTGTCTGCGATGATAATGCGCAAGTTCCATTCAGGATCCAGTTTTAACTCTTGTATCGACATCAAGGTTTGCTTTAACGACTCTCTGCGATAAGTGCAGATACAAATATCAATGTTCATGGCTGACTTCACGCTTATTTTTAGATTGGAGAACATGCTTGCTCAGTTGCACGCAAAACCCATATGACCAAGCGATGTGCATGATCATTGCCGGAAACCAAATGGCGTATTTTAAGGTGGAAGGCTCGGTGTTATTTTTTACGGCAATAACGATACCGGCTAGTAACGTAGCAAAAAACCAGGTCAGAGCAGGGATTGAAAAAATCCAATGTAAAACGCTAAAAGCGGAAAGAAGAACACATGGAAAGACGAAAACGGGCACTAATTGGCGAAGACGAGGCTTTTCTTGGTGTTTCAACAGGTTTTGGCAGCGGCCTTTTCCATAACCTGCGTATTGCTTCGCAAGTGGTAAAAACTGACTGCGAGGATAGTAAATAAGGTTAGTCGCATTGGTTAGCCAAATTTTAAAACCGGCTTTAGTCAGGCGAGCATCTAATTCGGCATCTTCGTTGTGAGAAAACGATTCATCATAGCCATCAACCGACAAAAATGCGTGTGTTTTCATTAACGCATGATGACCATGTTCGACCCATTTCCCCGATTCTTGTGTATTTCTGTGGCTCGAACCACCATTACCAAGGGCTGAATTTTGAGCTAACGCGATTAACGATTGAGTAGGATTTTTCCCTTGCGTATCCATAGAGACAACAACGGAATCTGCATTATTTACTCTAGCTTGATCTAATAGAGTGGATATATAGTTCTTGGGATAGCTAGCGTGCACATCTATCCGTACGAAATAGTCAAAGTCATGCCCAAACCGTTGTACCGCTAGATTAACCCCTGCGCTTTGTATTCTCTTAGCATTATCAAGAACGGTGAGGTTCGGCAGCTGTTCAGACAGCTTTTCTAAAATGAGTAACGTATTATCGCTGCTGCCACCATCTGCTACCACTATATGAGAAGAGGACCCAAGTGTTTCTTGGTGACAAAATTCTACAATGTCTTGAATGTAGTCTTCTTCGTTTAGGCACGGGATGACGACCAGGATTCCATGTTGGTCAGAGTTCATTGTTTGTCCTTATGATATTCAAATAGTAACTAAAGTGCCCATTGTTCGGTGACACCTGGCCATAATTCCAATAAAACGGCCTTAATATCGGCTTGCTGCTGAGTGGTAAGCTTGGTTTGCCACGAGTTAAGCCGGGTCGACATATCAATGTTGGTTCGGTCAGATTCAGAGACTACTGTCGCCTTACCAGATTCGATCTTAGCTATGATAGGTTGATTGATAGTGTTGGCCATTTCAGTAAAACCAGTTATTGGGTTTTGTAATAACGATTCGTATTTGAATCCTTTCACATGCTCCTGTTCATAAGCGAAACGTTCACTTAATGCCCATAGCGCTGCAATTTTTCGTTCTGGTGTTTCACTGCGAAATGACAACAAGCTATCGAATATTGCTTTTTGTGTTTGAGGCAATTGAAGTCGAGATTCTTTGAGATAAATTTGCGCATAATCGACATCTTTAATGTGCCATTTCCAGTTTGTTCTCAGCATGCTATAAGCGACTGCCATTGGGTGGCGGCTAATGTGAACAACAGTAGATAAATCATAACGATCAGCTAAAAAGGGAATGAGAAATTGGCCTCTTACGAGTTTAATCACCACTTTCTTTCGCAAAGATTCACTAAGCGATTTACGGCACAGATAATTAAACCCTGAACGTTTCGGGCTGATCCCTGAAAAAGAAAGATCTAATAACCTTAAATCTTCAGCATTGAGAACGTCGTGAAAGAGAGGAATATGAGCCGATGATTCCGCTGAACAACCGTCGTGTAAAGGCAGAAAAGAGCTAGGATCTAACGGTTCAAATAATGTTTTTGCTCCGATAGATTGTGCTAACACCTCTTGCACCCACGTTGTCCCACTTCGCCAAAAGCCACTAATTAATATCGGGGTCGTATTGTGAGTTCGTGCAATTAAGTGATCGAGCACGTAGCTTGTCTTACACATGAGTTCTCTAGAAGTAAGTTGCATTTAGCGTCCCAGCCTGTGAGTCAATTGATGTTGAACAGTTTTAGAGAGATTTATGGTGTCTTCTCTAGCAAAAATTAAACTAAATAAGCCATAAGAGGCGAGAAATATAGAACCACCATAAATAATCGAAATGAAGTCATGGCTCGGTGATAGTTGGTGTATAAATTGGTGCGAAATATAAGTTAAAAGTGTGCTGGACACTAACACTAGGGTAGATGATCCAATACTGGACATTAACGCGTTGAATTCAAATTTTAGTACCGTGACCATCACCATGAAATAAGCGATGGTGAGTATAATGTTGGCCAAGGCAAATCCGACGGCAATGGATTCAACTGTGTATTGGTTAAACCACATCAACGTCGTGAACAAGAGAATCAGTCCAGTGCGCAGAAAGCTCAGAGCGGTCATTAGGCCTATCTTGCCCGTTCCCTTGAGAAAGCCAATAAAACCCCCGGTTGAACTAATAAACAACATACCAATACAAAGCCATTGAAATACTTGCCAATGTGGTGCAAATTTTTCACCCAGTAATAAACCGGTAATCGGTTCTGCTAACACGCTGGCTAGTGCGTAAATACTGCCTAAGACAATCAGGTTTAACTTGATGGCCCAAAATAGACTGTTTTGCTGACTAGATTGGCTTTCATTCTCAGCATTACTGTCAGACAAACCAGAGAAAAACGACATCATGAACCCTTGTCCGAATACCTCTCTTGGCAGTGAGGAGGTTCGACTCATCATGTTATATATTCCGGTATTGGCTGCGCCAGAAACCTTGGATGTCAGTAACAGCGGTGCTTGATCGCCCGCCCACATAACTGTGTTATAGGCAGATGTTTTATAATAAAAAGGCAAAAAAGCTTTTAGTGTAGGAACATCAAATACTTGTGTTGGTTTGATATCTGATGCGCGAATAAAGTAAATGGTTTGAATCAAATGCATTAAAATATGCTGAATGACTAGGCTCCATGCGCCAAAACCAGAGAAAGCCAAAATAACAGCAAGGGTCGTAGCACTGGTTGATGCAACCGCACTGATTTTAGCAATATACCCAAACCTCATTTTTGCAATCAGGCGGCCTTGGTAAACCGACTGAATCATCAGCAAAGGAAACAACATGCATAATGCTTGTATGTAGGGCAGAGCATCGGGAGCATTCAACCAGACAGTCAGTGCAGGCGATAAAAGATAGACAATCACGCCAAGTACCATACCAACCGCCAAATTAAACCAGAATAAGGTTGAAAAGATATGCGGGCGCTTTTTAGTAAAATAGACGATGGTATCAACCGCGCCACCATTACCAAGCACAGTACTAATGAACATTAGAACTGCCATCGCTAGTGCAACATTACCAAAATCTTCTGGGCTCAGTATTCTGACCAATATAGGGATGGTTAGAAACCGAATGCCGGTTGAAAACAGACTTGCGGCAGAATGCCAGAGTGCATTGATGGTCACTGCCTTTCTATTTAGTGACACGGATAAGTCCTTGTAAATCATTTTTATTATCTCGAGATGCTTCTTGAGATAGAAGTTGAATCAGAGATTGGCATTGGACGTTGTCATAACACCATCGAGATGACGGAACCGCCTGCATATTTAGCCGTAGTGATTGATAACTTGCATCGTCAATCGAGGTTAAAAAGGACTGCAATGCTTGGCAAAAATCTTCATCGATAGACGTGCCTAACTTGAGATCCTCAAGAATTTTAGCCATAAAGGTATTTGCACGATAGATCGGTGGAACATTAAACAAACCGCCTTCATATATGCGGTTTGGCAATAACCACTCTGAATTTCCGCCTTCCTCGAAAAAATCTAAAGTCCAATTAAAATCAGCGTGTTGGTATATTTTTGCTAGGTCATCTGGGAAGCAATATGGCCCCTTAAATTCAATGTATGGTTCATTATTGACTAATGCATCAAAGTCAGAAAACTCTGTATAGGCAGGTTTCCCCCAAATCGTGACAGTGACTTTGCCTTTTAGTTGTCTTGTTACCTGTGACAATATCTTCAGCGAGCGATGGCAACGAATAGCGCCATTCCAAGTAATACTGATATGCTCTTTATCAAATGTTTTTTGCGTCGTATGAGGTAACGGTGCTGTGCTGAATACTTTATTTTCTAAAATATAGTAGGGCAAATTAGTGTTAGAGATAGGCTCAAAATAGTTATCTATAAACCCTTGAGAGCTGGTAATGAGTAGAGAAGCAGAATGACACAGTCGTTTTTCCAGATGTCGAAATATACGACCAACCCAATTTTTAGCAATGAGAAAGCGGTGGATATCAAGGCACTCATAAATTAGGGGGATATTGAGCAGTGACTTTGCTTTATTTCCTATCGCTAACATATCGAGGTTTCGGGCCATAATGACATCGAAATGGCTGGTGTGTCTTAGTGTTGTTTTTAACTCAGTGATCGCCTGTACAACCTTAATTATGCGTTGCATGAATGAGGCATCAAACGTTTCGCCAAGCGATAATGTTGGGCAGCCGCACAGGGTTGATTCTGGCTTTTTACCGCGATAGAAACCGATTAATGTTACTTCTGCACCGCCATGGGCAAGCATTGAAACCCTGCGTTTGACTGCTGCATCGTTAAGATCATGAACAATGTACAAAATTTTCATGCTTTTCCCTCAAATACGACGATTGTTTTTTTTCCACAATCAAAAAATGTTTTTCTGTTTAAAGTCATCCAAATAAGACAAAGATTAAAGTGGCTAAAATGGAACTGTGCAAAACCGGTCGTTTCAACGAAACTCTTGGCGAAAAAAAACAGAAACAGTATAAAAATAAAAATATCGAACAACTCCATTCCATGAGTCGCTCTAAGATATGCTTGCTTTATGCAACTTCCAACAATGGAAACGATGGACAAAAAGCCTAATATTCCAAGCTCAACATAATAATGAATATAGAGATTATGAAAACCAAATAAAGCACCGATCTCTTTATGCATTAACTCCCAAATTTCGATCGCTCCTGGGTTATCTATATTCCAATACGCGCCATACCCTACGCCTAAGAAAGGGTTATCTTTAATTGAGTCAAAACCTATCTCCCAAATCATTGTTCTGCCGGTTATAGTGGGATCTTTACCAAGTGAATACATCAAATCTTCGTAATAACTAAAATTGAAAAAATAAATCACACTAAGAATAAATAGAATTAAATATCCAACGATGAGTGGGTTGATAATACGTCGATTTATAATTGATATATTTCTTGTGGAATAAAAAAATATGGCTAAAGCAATCGCTAACACAGTGAAGAAAGCGAGGTTGGTTCCTAATGACTTAGCATAGTAAAAAACGACGATAGAAAGTAAGGTACAAAACCCGCCAAGAGCCTTCATGTGTGGACGCATTGTTGGGATACATAATGTGCTTATTCCTACCATTGCTGAGAAGGCCGCAAAGCTAGACATATTATTTTTACTACCAAAATGTCCTATACGGACGACCTCACCAGTGTATGAAATAATGACCGTATTATTCGAGCTTAACCCGTAGAGCATTAACGTAACTAAGCTGACGGTAAGGGCTGTAATTATCACTTCTTTTTTTACTGTGTAGATTAATGAAACACAAATTAGCGTGGTGCAAAATATTTGAAGCGCCCACTTTAAAGAGGATGCAGGTGTCTCTGACCACAATGTCGACATAATGGCAACGATTGAAAAAGAGAATAGGGGCCAGCACTCTTTGCATGCAGCCAGTGAATATTGATAACGCTTAACGCAATGAAATAATCCTGACAGTAGAAATATAAAAGCCGCAGCTGAACTAATTAATGAGGCAGAGATTAATGAAAATATAATAATATGCGTGATTAGTTCATCATACTTGATGGACCGATTCTCGAAGGAAAGATGTTTATCGTATCCCGCATTAATTTGTACTTTCATAGATCCAGTCATTAATTGTATTGATCATATTTTTGACAACCAAGTTTGATCCTTGCTCAGAGAGATGGCCGTAATCGCTGTAGAGTAAAATATTTTGTTGCTTATATGGGCAAGCGCCATCCAAGCATAGGTTATTCATTGGGTTAATGAAGTTCTTGTGGTTAAGGATGCGGCCTAATTCATTGTTTATATCTGGTCCAAAAGTAATAGGCCAAGAGTGATTCGATTCGTTTTTACCTTTTAGATCGTTAATAATTGACACATCAGTAATAAATTGAGGAGACTGGCCAATAACTAAGTAGCGGACACCAAGAGCATCAAGTTCCAGCAAGGTAGATTGAATATGTTCTAATCCATTTTTCACATGGTCAGTCCATTTAGCCGAAATAATCACTAAGTCATATTGGTTCTCTTTAATGACATCGATCGCGTTGCGGTTAAAATCATTACAATAAGGCAGGGCATAAGATTCAAAGTTAAGAATTGGCGGGCAACCTGCGGAAGAATACTTAACAAACTGAGCATTCAGTTCCTTCCCGTTCAATTTTATGCCAGGAGCATAGTGATTAAGAAAAGAATCGCCCCAGAGTAAGATTTTTGGTTGATTACCGTGACGGTTGTTAATGGTGCACTCAGACTCACTCCATTGTGAATAATTTTTAGCATCCATTAAAAAGCACGGTGATGTAGGCGCTTTATTGACAGTATTTGCAAGTGTTGGGCGCACTGCGGATTGTGAGTTGAAATGCAATAATATGACCGCAGCTATTGCAAAGCTTGCCATTCCTGTGCCAGTGAATGTGAACACAGATGAGCGTTTAGCTCCTTTGCTATAACGGTATGGTTTTTCAACAAAGTGGTAAGAAAATACTGCTAGAGTGACACTGATTAACAGTATTCCCACCGTATGAATCGCGGTAAGCGGCGCTAATAATTGATATCGGAAGAACACGGTTACAGGCCAGTGTAGTAAATACAGAGAATAAGAAATTGTTCCGATGTATAGGAGTGGTCGCGTTGCGAGAAACGATCCAATAGGATTATCGGTTGCATGGCTGGCTGACGATCTACTTCCCGCAAGTATGATGAATGCTGTGCCTAAACACGGAATAAGCGCACTATAGCCAGGGAAGGGTGTGTACTTGCTATAGTAGACAGCCGAAAAAACAATCATGCCTAATCCTAAGAAGCCTAGAATCCAAGATTGCCAACGAGATGATACTTTAAACGGAGGAGCTGCTGCGATAATGGCACCAAGCAGCAATTCCCATCCACGAGTAGGAAGCATAAAATAATTGGCTGATGCAGCTTTGTCGATTAAATAACTGCTTAATACTAGGCTGATAATAAAAGGTGGATATAGAGCGAGTTTCCAATTTTGTCCGAAATATCGATAGACTAACGCAACATAAATGGGCATGAAAATATAGTATTGCTCTTCTACAGATAATGACCATGTATGCAGCAAAGGTTTTAGCTCAGCTGAGGCACCGAAGTAATGTGTGGTTGACCAAAAGTAAAAATTTGATACAAAGCCTAGCGAGGATAATAAACTTTTTAAATAATCATCAAACAGAGAAGGTAGAAACCACACATAGCTAAAAATAGTGGTTATTAGCAGCATGAAAAATAAAGCAGGCATGATGCGCCTAGCTCGACGGAAGTAAAACTCAGCAATAGAAAACGTACCGTCCTTGAGCATTTTGAGCATGCTCAACATAATGACGTAGCCAGAGATGACAAAAAAGACATCAACACCAACAAAACCACCACTGATGCTCTTTACACCCGCGTGATAAAGAACAACGACTAATACCGCAATAGCTCTTAAGCCATCGATGTCAGGGCGGTAGGTGTGTTTACTTTCCATCATACTTTACAAGTACCTTCCAGAAGTGCTGTCTGCCCAATCTGCTAACGATGACTTTAAGGTGTAGCGGTAGGTATAACCGTTGTTTGATAAGTAATCGGCATTGATATTAGTGGAGCGAACAAGCTTTGTTATACGTTCAGGGTTAATACCCAAACCAAATCCTTTAAAATATGAAATAAGTTTGGCGGCACCAAAAATCAGCTGTTTAGGGATGCAGACTTTTTTTACATTTGGGAAAGAGACTTCGGTAAAAGTATCTACGATTTGCTCAATATTGTATTTGGTAGAAAACGCGCCATTAAAGGTGATTACGTTGTTATCAGAAGTGTCTGACAGATTCGATTGGTGGACAAACGCTATCGCGGCCAATAGTTCTTTGACATAAATACAGGCTTTGATGGTGTCTTTTCTTCCTGGAAATGGGAAGTAACCCTTACGCAGCACTTTAGCAAGCCGAGTGAAGTTGCCTCCTTCCCCTTCGCCAAATACGACTGCGGGGCGAACAATGGTTAGCGTTCTAGTCTGATCATCTTGAGCCCAGGATTGATGAATTTTTTCCGCTTGGGCCTTGGAAAAACCGTACGCAGAATTTGGTGTTAACGGCGATAGTTCTGTGCGACTTTCTTCATTCGGGCCATAAACTGAAATTGAGCTGGTAAAAATAATTTCGTTTACCGCGTGTTGTTTTGCAAATTTGGTCACTTCTAACGCTCCGAAAATATTGGTGTCAAAATACTCAATATCCTCGTGACCCGGTGTGGTATGTACCGCCGCAAAATTGTAGATACGATCAATAGGTTCACTTATCGTCAGTTGGGAGAGATCTCGAACATCCGCGGTAATATAGTCAACGTGAGCATGTTGTTCGCGAGCGGGAAGAATATCGAGTGCAAAAATACGATGCCCTTGAGTGGCAAGTTCACGAATTAGGTGTGTCCCAATGAAGCCACTCGCTCCAGTGATCAAAATGTTCATAATGGCCAATTTCCTTTTAGCTAGATTTAGAGTCGGCTTTATACGCATAGCTGGCGTAATATGCATTTGACTTGCGAGAGCTGACTTCACGGCTCTTGTTTAGAATTACACCGTCTATTTTAATGTCATGATTTAAAATATCCGATAGCGTCTTACGTACATGTCTCGTTTTGGTTGACCCCGCCTTCACTACCAGCATCAGTGCATCAGTGAGGTGGCCAATAATAAGGGCGTCACTCACGATCATTGCAGGAGGACAGTCAATGATGATTTTGTCAAAGCGTTGCTCTAACGTGGTAAGTAGTGATTCAAATTTCTTACTGCCGAGCAATTCTTGTGGATTGGGTGGAATGAAACCTGCGGGCAAAACCGTTAACCCCGAGGCTTTGTCTTGATATAAACACGCATCTAGATCTTCGTTAAGCAGTAGATAATTACTCAACCCACTGCGGCTCATAGATAGGCCAAATAATTTTCCAACAGAGGGGCGTCTTAAGTCGGCATCTATGATGATCACTCGTTCCATTTTTATGAGCGATAACGCTAAATTGGCAGCGATGGTACTTTTTCCTTCTGCCGGAAGCGGTGAGGTAATGGCGAATCGCTTTCGGCCTGTGTTAGAGACTTTAAGTAGCAATCGTGTTCGTAATGACCGAATAGCTTCGGAAAAAGGGCTGCTCTCTGCTTTGATGAAGCGATCTAACTCTCGATTCGGTTTTGTAAACCATGAGCGTTTTAATTTTGGCACTGAGCCGATTGGCGATAAGCCAATTTTTTCTTCGATGTCACTTGGTATTTCAAGATCATTTCTCACTGACTCTCTTAAAATCACAATACTGCATAATCCAATAAACGTGAGCGCGGATATCAAGATGACAATTTTCAATTTACTTGGTTTGCTAGGCTCTAGCGGCATCAAAGCATGATCGGTGATCCTGGCAACTGCGGCTTGATAGTCACTTGTTACTGAGGTTTCTTTTTGGCGCGTAAGAAATAGATCATAGAGTTTTCGATCGTTTAGCACTTCACGTTCTAGTTTTTCAAACTCAGCCCGCTTAAATGATAAATCTTGAAAATCTAATTTCTTACTTTCTAACTCACGCAATAGCCCTCTCTCTTGCTGGCGGGCTGCTGAATATTCTTTCTCTATGCCTTTAGCTAATTGCGCAAGAACCAGCAATGAACGTTCTCGGATCGAATTCAGTTCGGCTTGGGCTTGAATCATTTTGTCGTGCTTAGGGCCGTAACGTTTCGCCAATTGGGACACGTATTTTTCTTGATCAGCTTCGCTTAGCCTAAGGTCACGAATTTGAGGGTGATTTGAAATTTCAGAAATAGCGTATAGATTCGCGATACTCTCATTCTTGTTTTGCTGAAGGACGGTATATAAAGATTCCGCAGCGAGCCTTCTATCACGTGCATTGGCGATTTGGGTGGTGAGATACGTCAGCTCATTGGTTTGTAGTGAGTCGATGCCTTGTGCATCGACTAGCCCCTGATCTTTTTGAAAGTTGGTTAGCTTGGTTTCTGATAGGCGTAGGCTACGAGCGAGGTCGTCAAGCTTTGCGGTTATCCATTCCGTTGCTTCTTGGTTAATCAATAGTTTAGCTTCAATGTTACTATCAATATATGCCTGACCAACAGCATTAGCCAGCGTTGCCGATGTCACTGGACTGTATGATTCGAACGTGATTTTCACTAGCTGAGTCTTTCTGATCGGGCTAATGGTGAGTTTATTTTTAAAGTTCTGTAGCACCAACCGTTTGGTATACAGAGACTCACTCAATGAATTTCGTTCGTTGGTCTCATCGGGGGTAATAATAGAATCGCGAAGCGCGTAGATGTAGTGAAAGAGGGTTCCTCGGATACTGAAATGGCGCGCTTCGCCATTAAATTCAGGGTTATTGAACAGCTGGAACTGTTTGATCACCTTTTCTGCAATATGATTAGAGCGCAAAATCTCATATTGAGTTTGGTAGTACTCTTGTTTGCTTGAGTCAATGCCAACAATTTCTTCAATGGAGACGGCTTTGCTCGTGTTTGCTTCAATCAAAATCGTGGCGGTTGCGGTATATACCGGCGACATCTGTTTGGTTACAGCGTATGTCATTGCTGCAACTGTGAATACAATAAGCATTATTACGATTGAACGCTTTTTCAAAGCAGAAATATACCGACTCACATCGATAACGGTTTCTTCAATTTTGAATGTTTCTTTTTCTCTATCCATGATTTGTTCGCTTAGAAAAAGCTTTCCTCGATTGTGATAATGTCACCAGGGCGAACATTTTGGTCTAAGGTAATTTTCGATGACAAACTGCCTGAGGCATCATTTGTTACCGTTATATTTCTTTTAGAAGCGCGCTCTGTGAAGCCGCCTGCAAGCGCAATGGCTTTATCAACGGTTAAACCAGGTTGATATTCATACCCTCCTGGGTTTTTAACCTCACCATTAATATAGATTTTACGAAATGATAAAACGGTAACCATGACTTTAGGTTCAATTAGGTAATCACCTCTTAAGCCTGAACTTATTTGATCTTTCAATTGCTGAGTGGTTTTATTGAGTGCTTTAATTTGGCCTAAATACGGATAATCAAACAGGCCGTTTGAGCTAATGAACAATTGATTAAAAGAGAGTTCAGGCTCACCATAAACGTGGATCTGAATTCTGTCTCCTGCCCCTAATCGATAGTTCGTTTCGTCGGCAAGCAGAGGGGAGCAAATCAGACAATTAGCCGCTAGAAAAATGAAAAAATTTCGCAATGTCATAGTTATAACTCGATTTTTGTATAGAGCCCAACCAACTGCTGTTTATAGCGATAGGTCAGCCAGTTAGAGTCTTTATCTTCCGATGACAGATAAAACCCGAAGTTAATAATTCGACTAAATTGGTAGTTGAAATCTAAGGTATATAGGTAGGTATCGTCTTCACGACTACCAATTGGCGAGTCGGCTGTAAAATCATCGTTTTCCCAACCAATCGATGCGGTGGTTGAAAATCGTTCGAACCAATCTTGCGTCCAATCGAGTTTAATGATGGTTTCGTTAACGTAGTCTCCAAATTGGTCTGGATCTTCTGCAATGAGTGAGGCGTTTAACGTGAAGGCAGTATGTCGCTGTGGCAACCATTGACCTTTAACACGGTAACTCAAGCCAGAAAAATCTGTTTTTTGGTTAGATTTAAACGATTTATTTTGTAGGCCTATAAATGCTTCACCCTTGCTTTTATCAGACAAGTCCCAGCGGGCACCAAGCGAGTAAAAATCATCGGTGTTATCTCTGCTTTCTTGATTAGTGTATTGGTACTGTTTGTCATTTCTTTGTGCTGACAATGACAGTTGGGTTGATCGGCCCAACAAGTACCAGAACGCAGTCGAGTATTTAACAGCACTAAAGTTGCTGAACTGACTACCAAACTGATTTCCGTCTATCTCATATTGTTGATAATTGGTGTAACTTTTGTCTTGATAGCCGAGTCCAAATCTTAATTGCCCCTTCGCAGTGTTAGCGCCATAGATATATTCGGCGTTGACGTTATGGTCGGTAAATTTAACAGGCTGATTAGTGGTTATATTCTCGAGTGCTCCCTCGGTTAGCCCGGTTCCACGTTCTTCATGCGATTTGTTGTAGGTATAGATGAGCGATACGTTATTGCGTATGTTAAAGCTGATAAGGTTGTTCGACTCAAAATAGTGGTCGGTATAATTATCATCTTTGCTATCAAAATAGTGCCCTGAATCAATGCGATACAGAACACTGTATCGACTAGCCGATGGCTTGTAAGTGTAAGCAAAACCAGGGATGACATTGACGAAACTTGACGAAATAGCATCATTACTATTACGTTCTCTGGTTAAGTTATTATTGTATCCAGTCTCTAGATCGACCATGACGGTAAATGGTGAATCTTTAATCTCATCAAATTCATAGTAGTTTGAGCGCTTAGCGTAGGTGACACCACTGGTCAGTAGCGACAGCAATAAAATAGGCAATGTTTTTTTACTGTAAGTCATCCATAACATTGTGTTTCCCCAACAGTTAGTATGCATTTTTACCGGTAAATCCTTTGAAAACAGTCAAAAATACAATTTTAATATCCATCCAAATTGACCAGTGATGAATGTAGGCCAAGTCAAACTCAACCCGTTTTTCCATTTTGTCTAACGTATCGGTTTCACCTCGATAGCCGTTCACTTGCGCCCACCCGGTAATTCCTGGTTTTACTTTGTGTCTTAACATATAGCGGTCTACGATTTGGCGATACTCTTCGTTGTGAGTGACGGCATGAGGCCTTGGCCCTACGATTGACATAGAGCCGCCAAGAGCATTAAAAAACTGCGGTAGTTCATCTAACGATGTGCGACGTAAAAAACTGCCTAACGGAGTAATTCTCGCGTCATTTTTAGTTGCCTGTTTGACCTCACTACCTTGCTCCATGGTTGTCATTGAGCGAAATTTCCACACTTTGATTTTTCGTCCATCTAGGCCATAACGATCTTGCTTGAATATAACCGGGCCAGGAGAGGTGAACTTCACCGCCACGGCAATCACAATCAGTAGCGGAGAGATCAGACAGAGGATAATCGTAGAAAGCACGATGTCTTCTAGGCGCTTTATCCATGAAGCAATACCAATGAAGGGAGTGTCAAACACACTCAATGTCTGCACGTGGCCGACTTGATCCCAGCGTGAGTGAAGTAGGTTGTAGGTAAAGAAATCAGGCACCAAATAGGTGTTGGCGGTGGTGTCAGAAAATTGCGTTAAGAACTTGGCAATCCGTTCATTAGCATGCATTGGCATGGCAATGTACACGTAATCAACCGCGCCGATTTTGGCTTGATTGAGCGCGTCTTCAACATTACCTAAAATCGGGTAGTCTTCTTTGCTGTCTGTGCGAAACGTGTTTCGTTCGTCGTAAAAGCCTTCAAACTTAACCCCATGATAAGGGCGATTTAATAGCTCTTGAGCCAAGCTTTTCCCTTGCTCTGTGTGCCCAACAATGATGGCTCGCCTAGCGTTGTAACCAATTCGTCTTAGTGCATTGAGGCTGATTCTAATAATGCAGCGCCACAGACCTAATGTTAGCGGGGTGACAAGAAACCAAGTACCAACCACCACGCGAGAAAATTGATCACTAAGTTTGGTGAAATAAATCACGGTTACTATAGTAATGCAACAGATAAACCAACAGCTAAACGTAACGATAATGTGAGCGCTAAGAGAGGTGGTTCTCCATGAGCGGTATAAGTTGACCGTTTCGCCAAACAGCAGGAACAATATGGTTCCTAGTGCCCCAATGAGCAGGTAATCTTTTGTGAAGGTAGGAAGATAAAAATGCCCAATAATGAGCAGAAGTGAGAAAACAATACTGGCATCGGTAATGCGATATATAAACGCAAACCCTGTTTCATGTGAACGTATTAGCCCTGTATGATTCATAGTCTCATTCCATGTGTATTCTGTACGCTACCGCTCATGAGTTATTGTTCTCAGTGATCGTGCAGTTCGTCCTTTGGCTAGTGATATTGCTATTTCTAACGTCACTAGAATGTTTGAGCAGTGTAATGATTTGGCGCTATGTCGGCAGTGGAATAAAGAATGAAATTTAGACTTTCGGATAATATGATTTGTTAGTAATAAAGTCGTACTTGAGTACTAAGTAATGGAGAAAGCATGAGAAGGGGGGCTTAAATAATAGAACCAAAGGTGTACTTTGTGGCATTAGAATCTCAATAAAAAGGCAAGATAATCGGATCAGTAATCATCAGCGTAGTTATATTGGTTTACTTATTGTAAAGGATGCTAAGAGTAACGCGTGATTTCAGGCCCGAAACCCATTTTATGATGTTGACAAGGCCTGATGATAACAATAAAAAGAGGGCTAAATAGCAGAGTTTGTGATGGTGAGGTATTCGTCTAGGTATCGTTGTCCAGCTATTGGTAATGCCAATGTAGACTGTACATATTCTCTAGGCTGAAATGAGTCGTGTTGCGAAATGAATTGGTCGCAAACCGATTCAAAATGCTCAGTTTTAAAGGTCATCCCACAGCGTTCATCAAAGTAAGGAACCGAAGATACATTAAGATCCGCACGGTTGTATTTGGCCAGTTGTGGGTCGATGATTGTCTCTTCATTCCACGCTAAGACAGGGATGTTGGAGGCTAGCGCTTCTTGGTATGCTAGCCCTTGTGTTTCATGCTCACTAATGTAAAGCAGTGCCCGCGATGATTTTAGCCCGTCGACAAATTGTGAGAAATGATGTTGTCCATACCTCACGCTAGTGTAGGTAAGATTGCGTTTATCTAAGTGCTGTTTAATTCGCTCTATTACCGAGATACTTTTCTGCTCTCTGTTCCAGTGGATTTTGTCGTAGATGAGAAAGTCATATTGTTTCTCGTGTTGTGATAAATCGTCTAACTTTTCGCAATCAATGCCAGTAAACCATGGCATCATTTTGTCGCCACAAAACGGTTGGTAAACTTTAGTAAACCATTCACAAGGCTGTATTAATTTCTTAAAACTCGGGTCGTTGCTTACACGTTGAGATTGCTCGGGTAGGCCAAAGTCACCGGGGCCAAATATCTTAGGATTAGGCAAGTCGACGATATCTAAAACCGAGGGAAATCCAGCGACGCCAATTGGGTAATCGGGGTGTTTACGAGCAAGCTTGAAATCATTCACCCGCACATCACATCCAACCGCTTCTAAGCTCTTTATTAAGCCTAAGAAAGCAGAATAAAACCCAGTAAATGACTGCTGCTTACAAAAGGAGCGTTTACTGTTTCTGATCTGATGATGCATTTTCGAAAGCAGCTGGCCTGTAAAACCTTCTCGTGCTTTAAGGTCGTAACCATCGAAAAAAAGTAACACTAGCGGGCCCTTTGACGTATGCATTAAACCATGATTTTCTTTGGATTTTTGGTCTTGAATGACACCGCTCATTGATGGCTCCTAGCTAGATAAATTATCGAAAGATTCAAAACAAGCCAATAGCTTACTGATAACAGTAATCAAATGAAATCGGGCAAACCTAAGTTAACAACGCGGTGTAGTATGGTTTTTGTATTAAAGCATCATGCCTTAGTTAAGAACAAAAGGAGATGGAGGCTTGAAGTAGGTTATTGATGAAAAAGACAAAATAAAAAAAACAAAGAGCCGCCCAGAAAAAAGGGGGCCCTTTGTACGACATCGACTCATTCCTTAGTCGTAGATAGTTGGAATAGGAAGACGCTTATGTTGTGTCACTGTGTAGATATGAACCAAACGATCAGACGCTTCTTTACTCACCTCTTTGCCTTCTAAGAAATCGTCAATTTGATCATAGGTTAGCCCGAGTGCGGCCTCGTCGGCTTTTTGTGGATCCAGTTCTTCAAGATCAGCCGTTGGGACCTTCTTTACTAATAGCTCTGGAGCACCTAAGGTGTTTGCTAACTCACGAACTTGGCGTTTATTCAAACCAAACAGTGGTGCCAAATCACACGCGCCATCACCAAACTTAGTGTAAAAACCCGTGATGTTTTCTGCTGAGTGATCGGTGCCTAATACTAAGCCGCCAACATACCCAGCAATTTCGTATTGAGCGACCATGCGAGCACGAGCTTTGACGTTGCCTTTTACAAAATCAACTTTGGCTTGATCTGTGGGCAGCAACCCTGTGCCATCAAGAGCGGTATGCGTGGCGCTGTGAATACCGTCCACCCCTTGCTTAATGTTAACGGAAACCGATTGTGTCGGTTTTATAAAAGACAACGCAAGTTGTGCTTCGTCTTCGTCTTTTTGCTCACCATAGGGCAATCTAACGGCGATGAACTGGTAGTCCTTGCTTGACGATTGTTCGTTAAGATCATTGATGGCGAGTTGAGCTAAGCGACCGCAGGTTGTTGAATCTACGCCACCGCTGATGCCAAGTACCAGTGACTTACAGCCAGATTGCTGTAGCTTGGTTTTTATAAAATCAACACGACGTGAAATCTCAAAGTGTGGGTCAATAGATGGGAGTACGCGCATTTCATCACGAATTATCTGTTCCATTAGTAGTCCTTTCCTGCAAGCAATAGTGTTCAAATCATCATTTAGTATTATCATACCTTAAACATTGAGTTAGAAAACTGAGAAAAGAGTTTTCATTTACGAACAGGAAAGAAAATGAGCAAAGTTGCAGTATTTGGTAGTGCGTTCAATCCGCCAAGCCTAGGGCATAAAAGTGTGATTGAATCACTTGTTCATTTTGATCGGGTCTTGCTGCTGCCGAGTATTTCTCATGCTTGGGGGAAAGATATGCTGAAGTATGATATTCGTTGCCAACTCGTTGATGCCTTCGTACAAGACTTATCCGTGAATAATGCGCAGCGAAGTACCATAGAAGAGGAACTCTTTCAGCCAGACTGTGCGGTGACGACCTTTGCTGTGCTTGATGCGTTACAAAAAAAACACCCTGATAGCGAGCTTACTTTCGTACTTGGACCCGATAATTTGTTCAATTTTTCAAAATTCTATAAGGCAGAGGAAATACTGCAACGTTGGAGTTTATTGGCTTGTCCAGAAAGAGTGAAAGTGCGCAGCACTGATATCCGAGAGAAACTTGCCCATGGTTCCAGCATTGAAGGCTTAACCACACAAAAAGTCGCGTTTTTATTGAAAGAACTGTCAGTATATTAGATAATCCTGAATATAATGATGTATCTGGAAAGAGCGAATGAGACTCAAGGCAGTAATTTTATTATTGCTCGTCATTGCTCCTTTTGGAGTGAGTGCGTGTGATCTTTTTGAATCCTCTACGAATTACCGTGTTGATTCAGTTGTATTAAGTAACAGTTCTAGTGGTATTAATAACGGTTTTTGTTTTTCTGTCGATGACACACTCAATTATGCTCAAAAGCAGTGGATAGCATTAAGCGATACGTTTGACGATGAACCAACTGTCATTGGCTCATATTGGGATGACTGGATCATGAATTCTGCAACTGACCCCTTTGTAACCCAGAATGTGTCGTCCAATTATTTTGGTCTTGGCGTATGGATGCCTACCGTACTGGAAGATCAGGCAAGCTCAATGAGCACGGAAGAGTGGCTAATGAGTCATGGTCTGCAATTGAGTGTCGGCTTTGGTGATAAGAAATCAGGTGAGCCTAGAATGCGTTTTGACTATCGCTGGCACGAGAAATACAGCGGCGATGTGATGATGCAGTTTGAAGTGCCGTTTTAGGAGACTCCAGAACTTGGGGTTGAGATAGAAAAGTGAAAAAGTGAAAAAGGGAAATGATCATCATTTCCCTTTTTTTATTCCTAAACTTACCCATAACGGCATCGCTGGTAGCTCATGAACCTAAACTGAGTGACATTCTACTTAGGTGTGTGAAAAGTATAGTAATGCATGAAGTAAATGTAGAGTCACGGCAAATTGGAGACAAAAAAAAGCCAACTGCAAAGTTGCAATTGGCCGATATATCTAGTGTGAACAAAAAGGTTCACTAACAACGTCAGTTGGCTAGGTGACCCTCGGCTTAAGAAGGGTCATTTAAAGTATTGCAGTATATGTGCCAAGTTTTAGAGTGTTTAATTGACTGCAATTGCGTCAGTTTTGGTTGGTTTTTTAAACTCACCATACAAGATTTATGCAAAGTGGTTTGCAATTTGCGACAACTTTCAATATTGCAATTAACATATAAATCAGTATGCATTTATGAATGTTAGGGGTAAGAGGGGGTATTGCGCGAAGTGGAGTCCGTTGAGTCTAGCTAAATGAACGATCATGGCTTGAATGGCTAGGTTGATACCGAAACAGCAATAAATAGGTTAAATGGAATAACGTTATATAGTTTAGTGCGTATCTATAATGATATGATTTCTCGTCGATGATCAGAAGTGACAAGAAGGCCATTCAGAAAATGGAAAGAAAGCGGTTTAGCAGGCGGTCGGTGCAAGTTGTTAAGTGTACGTTAGTGCTTTTTTGGGCTGTTATCGGACTCCATTTAATGCCCGTTGCCTATGCAAAAGAGAATATTACCGTCTTTGCTGCTTCGTCGTTGACCAACGTATTGTCAGAAATAGCTCGTGACTATCAACAAGACCACAAGGTGAATATCCGTTTATCTTTTGCTTCCTCGTCGGTTCTTGCACGACAGATCGTTTACGGTGCGCCCGCGGATATTTATTTTCCCGCCAATCAAAAGTGGCTAGATTATGTGATTGAACAAAAAGCTGTGGATGCGAATAGTCGAGTTACCTTGCTGAATAACTCGTTGGTTCTTATTGCCTCAGAATCCAGCGATCTATTAGTTGAAAATCATGTGTCAGAATTCCAACCATCAAGCTTAGTCGACTCACTCCAAGGTGGGCGATTAGCAATAGGCGATCCTGACCATGTGCCTGTCGGCGAGTACGCAAGAGAAGCTTTGATGTATTACCAACAATGGGACACTATCAAATCACATGTGGCTCGGGCGAATAATGTTCGAGGTGCATTGGTCTTGGTTGAAAGAGGGGAAGCGCCTCTCGGGATAGTCTATCAAACCGATGCCATTATATCTTCTAAGGTTCGCTCTATCGCGACATTTTCCCCACAGAGCCATGATGCAATTGAATACCCAATGGTTATGGTCAGTGATGAGCCGTCAAAAACGAGTCAGGCTTTCTTTCAATACTTGCAAAGTGAAGACGCGAAAGCCGTTTACATTCGGCATGGTTTCGGAGTCATATAGCTGTGCTAACTGAATATGAAGCATCGGCGCTGCTGCTGAGCATCAAAGTTTCTACTGTTGCGGTATTGGTCAGCTTACCCTTCGGTATTCTTGCTGCATGGGTGTTAGCTCGTAAGGAATTTCGTGGCAAAGCACTGCTTGATGGGATGATTCATTTACCTCTCGTGCTTCCTCCGGTTGTGATTGGGTATTTACTACTGGTTGCAATGGGTCGACAAGGCATCATTGGGCAATGGCTTTATCATGTTTTTGGCGTCAGCTTTTCCTTTAGTTGGCAAGGTGCGGCTTTGGCTTCAGCGGTCGTTTCATTCCCATTAATGGTGAGAGCGATTAGGCAATCCATAGAAGCGGTTGATACGCGTTTGGAGCAAGCAGCCCGAACATTGGGAAGCAGTCCATGGCGAGTCTTTATGACCATAACCTTACCGCTAACCTTACCTGGTATCATTTCAGGCGTGATCATTGCTTTTGCTCGAAGTTTGGGTGAGTTTGGTGCCACGATTACCTTTGTCTCCAACATTCCTGATGAGACGAGAACGATTCCCCTAGCAATGTATTCCTTTATCCAAACGCCGGGCGCGGAGTTTCAGGCCATGCGCTTATGCATCATTTCTATTGCCATTGCCTTTGCTGCTCTGATTGCGTCGGGTTGGCTCACTAAGAAAGCGCAACAGAAAGGGGCATCGACATGCTAACCATTCGAGTTCATAAGCAGTTAGGGGATCTTGTACTCGATGTACATGCCGACATTCCTCTGCAAGGAGTATGCGCTATTTTTGGTCGTTCAGGGGCAGGGAAAACCTCATTGGTTAATCTGTTAGGCGGCCTTTCTACGCCCGACCATGGTGAAATTCGATTAGGTGATGTGACACTTTTCTCCCGTAGCGAAACCTCCGTTAAGCAGAAATGTATCAATCTTCCTCCAGAGAAGCGAAACATTGGTTATGTATTTCAAGAGGCGAGATTATTTCCCCATTATACGGTGAAGGGGAATCTTAATTACGGTGTTAGCTCGCCGGATGACAATCACTTTCAAAAAATCATCACCCTACTTGGATTAGAGACGCTTTTAGACCGTTATCCCAGCTCTTTGTCTGGGGGAGAAAAGCAGCGAGTAGCGATTGGCCGAGCATTACTGACATCACCTTCCATGTTACTTATGGATGAGCCACTTGCCTCATTAGACCTTCCTCGTAAGCGTGAATTGATCCCGTATTTACAATCATTAACTAAGCAGTTGAATATTCCGATTGTGTATGTAAGCCATAGTCTTAGTGAAATATTGCAGCTCGCCGATCACATGTTGGTTCTTCATTCTGGAAAAGTGATGGTTCAAGGCCCGCTGGCACAGGTTTGGAATAGTGATGAAATGCGCCCTTGGATCCCGGCTCAAGAACTCAGTTCATTGCTGCACGCTAAAGTGACCTCTCGCCACGGCCAATATCCAATGACACGTTTAGATCTAAACGATGGCAATCAATTATGGGTCAATGGTTTACTCGATGAAGCACTGATCAATACGGTATTGAAAGTGAGAGTTGAAGCGAATCACGTTTCTCTGTGTACGTCCATTCCCAAAGATACCAGTATTCGAAATGTATTAAAGGGAGTCGTCCGCGAACTGCATTCCAATGAAAATGGTGAACAAGTGCAGGTGAAAATTGCGTTTGGGGAGGATGAACTTTGGGCCAATGTGACGACTTGGGCATGTGATGATTTGAGGTTAGAAAAAGGAATGGGTATTTACGCGCAGATAAAAGGAGTGTCAATGGGGCCGACTGATATAGCGCACTCGCACTAGATTGGCGCACTCAGATTAGATTTTTCTTATGAGGAAACACCAAAGTTTCCTCCCCCACACAATTTTTAACGTCTGGTGTTCAGTCTTGCTTTTATCTGCTCCACGTTTGAAAATGGTAGGGCGCTTTTCTCTCTTCTCTCTTCTGGTGCACCTCTAAGTCGTGCTTTTTAGAGCGAGTAATTGTCTGGCAAATTCTGCAAACCCGTATCCACCGGGTCTATCGATCACGACAGAGGGTTTGGCAGAGAGCTTGTCCCAGTAGTGGCTGATATTCTGAACCCCTGCACTTTTAGGAAGAGTGGCAAACATCTGTTGATCATTGAGTGAATCTCCGACGTAGCAACAACGACTAAAAATCTCTTTTTCCGATAAGCCCTTATCTTTAAGAAATGCCATCGACGTCTGCTTTTTTGAATGTTGCCCATACCAGGCGTTGATATGAATAGAACTCGCGGTAGCGTGCGCCCCTAACGCATGAATTTTAGCGATAATATCGTCGGTAATACCACTGTCCAGCTTCGGTCGATTTTGACCGATATCGATAGACACTTCACAAAGGCGGTAGGATTGATCGAGTGTCAGACTCAGCTCAGGGTAGTCTTTTAATATCTCAAGTACCTGGCTTTTTAACCGAGTTTGCCTCTCCTTGAGTGTTTCAAGCCCATCATCTGCTTGCAAAGTGAGATAGCTTGATTGTTTTTCCATAATAAACGCGCCATTTTCACCTAACACCGCATCCACCGGCCAAAGCTGAGCAATATGATCACACCATCCTGCGCAAGCACCGGTCACCGCAATCACTGTAATGCCCGCTTGCTGTAAATCGTTAAGTGCTATCAGTGTTTCTGGCGGGAGTTTCCCCTGCCAGGTTAGTGTATCGTCCACATCGGTTAACACCCAGTCAACGCAGGCCCAGTTAGCATTTAATTGGTTTGGAACTGATTTCATAAATGGGTCCTTAATACTTTGATAGTAAATTAGGCAAGAACATGACTAACCCTTCCGAATAGGTCAGGATCATCAATACTGCTAATAAGGCAAGCAGCAGAGGCGCCACCTCTCGTACAAAGTCGATGATTTTCACTTTTAATATGGAGCATACGGTGAACATCATCGAACCGAATGGTGGCGTTACCCCACCGATCATGATGTTAACGATGACGATAACGCCGAAGTGTACTGGATTCACACCTAAATTAAGCACAGCTGGAAGTAGGAGAGGGGTCAGTATAATCATTGCTGCCCCTCCTTCGATAAACATACCGACCACCAAGAGCAGTAAGTTGATGAGTAGAAGCAGAATCAGTTTGCTATCGGTCAATTGAATGAGTGCAGACGCCACGTTTTGCGGGATTTGTTCAAGCGTCATGTAATAGCCAAATACCATAGCGCCGATAATGATAAACATAACTGCGCTGGTGCCTTGAATCGTTTCCCTCAGGATCAGTTTGAAGTGATGCAGTTTAAGCTCTCGATAGATAAGCGCACCGATGAGAGTACAAAGTAAGACAGCGATGGCGCCCGCTTCGGTTGGGGTAAACAGGCCAAAACGCATGCCGAGAATAATGCCAAATGGAATAAGCAATGCAGGTATGGCTTTCGCAAAATAGTGAAACCGCTCTTTCGCTGAAGCCGGAACAGAACGCGATGGCTTATAGCCACGTTTTTTAGAAATAAAGGCAATAGTCATCATTAGAGCCAGTGCCATAAGCAAGGCCGGAACGTAACCGGCAATGAACATTGAATGCACAGACACATTAGCCAGTAAGGCAAAAATAATCAGGTTAATGCCTGGTGGAATGAAGATCGGCAGAGCGGTTC
>NZ_JBNGCJ010000550.1:0-6355 GCF_049974785.1 Vibrio genomosp. F10 str. 9ZD137 | reverse complement strand
GGGTGGTACGATTGTCGCTGGCAGTACAACCATAGGTAAATATTGCATCATTGGTGGCGGAACGGTTATCAACGGGCATATTGAAATCGTTGATGGGGTCACTATCACCGGTATGGGCATGGTGATGAGAGGCATTTCTGAAAAAGGCATGTACTCTTCAGGCATTCCATTACAGCCTAATCGTGAGTGGCGAAAAACGGCCACGCGTGTTCACCGCATTGATGAGATGAACAAACGTTTGAAGGCTGTCGAGAAACAATTGGAACCGAAAGCGGAATCCTAATTCCATCTTTCTAGCAAAAGGCTCGCGAAAAGCGAGTCTTTTTCGTCTATTATATTGAGCAAATAATTTTAAAGTTTTACGAAATAGGAATATGACTTTGACTACTGAAAATAAAACGATGAACATTACTGAAATTCAGGAGTTACTTCCTCATCGCTACCCATTCTTACTCATTGACCGTGTGACGGATTATGAAGAAGCTAAACACTTAACGGCGATTAAAAATGTATCAGTAAACGAGCCACAGTTCACCGGTCATTTTCCACAGCTGCCTGTATTCCCTGGTGTGTTGATTCTAGAAGCCATGGCACAAGCCACGGGCCTATTGGGTTTCAAATCGTTTGGTGCGCCAGCTGATAACGAGCTTTACTACTTTGCGAGTGTTGATAAAGCGAAATTCCGTAAACCCGTTGTTCCCGGTGATCAAATGGTGATCAAAGTTGAATTTATTAAAGAGCGTCGCGGTATTGCTGCCTTTAATGGTGTAGCGACTGTCGATGGTGTCGTGGTCTGTTCTGCTGAGCTAAAATGTGCTCGCCGAGAGTTCTAATATGATTCATGAAACTGCAAAAATTCATCCATCAGCGGTTATTGAGGGTGAAGTAACAATCGAAGCCAATGTGACCGTGGGGCCGTTTACCTATATTTCAGGAAACGTTGTCATTGGTGAGAACACTGAAATCATGTCGCACATCGTGATCAAAGGTAATACGACAATCGGTAAAGATAATCGTATCTTCCCTTACGCCATTATTGGTGAAGAGAATCAAGATAAAAAGTACGGTGGTGAGGCGACAACGGTGGTTGTTGGTGACCGAAATGTGATTCGTGAAAGTGTTCAGATTCACCGTGGTACCACGCAAGATAAAGCGACCACAGTGATTGGTGACGATAACCTACTGTGTGTTAATGCGCATATTGCCCATGATGTCATCGTTGGTAACCACACTCACATCGGTAACAACGCCATTTTAGGTGGTCATGTTACCGTTGGTGACCATGCTGGCGTGATGGCTTTATCGGCTATCCATCCTTTCTGCTCTGTCGGTGCGTACTCTTACGTGGGGGGATGTTCCGCTGTTGTGCAAGATGTGCTTCCATATGTGCTTGCACAAGGAAACCACGCAACGCCATTTGGCTTGAACCTAGTCGGTTTGAAGCGTAATGGTTTTGAAAGAACAGAGATCAGAGCACTGCAAAAAGCGTATAAGGAAATCTACCGAGCAGGTAAAACGCTAGAAGAAGCGAAACCAGTATTGCTTGAAATGGCGGCAGAGTTCCCATCAATCAAGCCGATGATCGATATGCTTGAGAGTTCGGAACGCGGTATCATTCGATAATTGCGTTAAGCATATTAAGAAAAGATCGCTAAATTCAGCGATCTTTTTTATTTTAAGTGCCAATAAAACTACCGTTTTTAAAAACCAATGAAACAAGCTACCCCCGTTCCTAAAAATACCTCCAAACAAAAGGTGCCACATAAATGACGAAACAAACTAACAAGCCCTTAAGAATCGGCATCGTTGCTGGCGAACTGTCGGGGGATACGCTAGGCGAAGGGTTTATTCGGTCTATAAAATCCCAGTATCCTGACGCAGAATTTGTCGGTATTGGCGGTCCCAAAATGATGGCTCAAGGTTGTGAATCTTTGTTTGAAATGGAAGAGCTTGCCGTGATGGGGTTGGTTGAAGTGCTTGGCCGCTTACCGCGATTACTTCATGTGAAAAAGGAACTGGTTAAGTATTTTATCCAAAATCCAGTGGATGTTTTTGTTGGAATAGATGCCCCTGATTTCAATCTAAGGTTAGAAAAAACACTGAAAGACGCTGGAATAAAAACGGTCCACTATGTCAGCCCTTCCGTTTGGGCCTGGCGACCAAAGCGTATCTTCAAAATTGATGCAGCAACGGATCTGGTGTTAGCATTTTTGCCTTTTGAAAAAGCGTTTTATGATAAATACAATGTGGCTTGTGAATTCATTGGGCACACACTGGCTGACGCTATCCCGCTTGTGAGTGATAAAGCTCAAGCCAGATCGTTGTTACAGTTGGAGCAAGACAGAAAGTGGCTTGCGGTTCTTCCTGGAAGCCGTGGTGGAGAAGTCGCCCTAATTGCCAAACCATTTATTGAAACTTGTCAGAGAGTCCACAAAAAATACCCCGATATGGGGTTTGTGGTCGCCGCGGTCAATAAAAAGCGCCGTGAGCAGTTTGAACGTATTTGGCAGGCTACTGCTCCTGAACTTGAATTTGTCATTATTGAAGATACCGCACGTAATGTGATGACCGCTGCTGATGCGGTATTGCTTGCTTCAGGGACAGTTGCTCTGGAATGTATGTTGGTGAAACGCCCGATGGTGGTGGGTTACCAAGTCAATAAATTAACCGGGTGGATTGCTCAAAAGCTATCGATTACCGAATTTGTCTCGCTGCCTAATGTGTTGGCGGGCAAAGAATTAGTCAAAGAATTTATTCAAGAAGAATGCCACCCCGATTTTCTCTTCCCCGCGATGGAGAAGGTGATCGAAAGTGATAATTCTGAACTGATGAATACGTTCACTGAAATGCACCAGTGGATCCAAAAAGATGCCGATCAGCAAGCAGCAGCGGCAGTGTTAAAGTTGATAGAGAAACAGTAAGGTCGGGTTATGGCGGTAAATAAAGCAGTAAAAACAGCACTTCCTCCATTCGAATACCCTATGGGTTATCAATTGGTTGCTGGGGTCGATGAAGTTGGGCGAGGCCCGTTGGTCGGCGATGTCGTCACAGCTGCGGTTATTCTTGACCCTAATAATCCCATTGCAGGATTAAACGACTCTAAGAAATTATCTGAGAAAAAACGCTTAGCACTGTTACCTGAAATTAAACAAAAAGCGTTGGCTTGGTCAGTGGGGCGCTGCTCGCCAAAAGAAATTGATGAACTGAATATCTTACAGGCCACTATGGTGGCGATGCAAAGAGCGGTAGCAGGACTCGCCATCAAACCTGACCTCACGCTTATTGATGGGAATAAAGTGCCTCAACTCGATATGGACGCGCAAGCTGTGGTCAAAGGCGATTTACGCGTGGCCGAAATTAGCGCTGCATCAATTATTGCCAAAGTGGTACGCGACCAAGAAATGGAAGCCTTAGATAAAATATATCCACAGTTTGGCTTTGCGAAACACAAAGGATACCCGACAAAAGCGCACTTTGCGGCGATTGAAGAGTTTGGCGTGATTGAAGAACACCGTAAAAGCTTCAAACCTGTAAAAAGAGTTTTGGGATTAAAGTAGTCAGCCCCTTTATTCCTCTCGTCAATGGCGTAAAATAGCGAAAGCTTCTACTTAATATGATATTAGCGGCATTAAAACAGAGCGATGCCGCTTAGGAAACCATCCATGTCAGATCCCAAGTTTATTCATCTTCGTGTTCACAGTGACTACTCCATGGTCGATGGCTTATCCAAAGTCCCACCGTTGGTAAAGAAAGTCGCTGAAATGGGCATGCCTGCTATGGCTCTGACCGATTTTACCAACTTGTGTGGTTTGGTTAAGTTTTATGGAACCGCTCATAACTGCGGGATTAAACCGATCATTGGTGCGGATTTCTCGGTTCGATCGAAAGAATTTGGTGATGAGTTTTCTAAGCTGACCATTCTCGCGTCCAGTAATATTGGTTATAAAAACCTCACACTGCTTATCTCAAAAGCTTATCTTCGTGGGCAAGTACTTCACCAGACCGTTATTGATAAAGAGTGGCTCATTGAGCTGTCCGAAGGGCTAATTATTCTCTCTGGCGGTAAACATGGTGATATTGGTAAAGCCTTGTTGAAAGGCAACAACGAACTTGTCGAAGAGTGTGTTGCCTTTTATAAAACACATTTTGCTGATCGCTTCTATTTAGAGCTGATACGAACAGGTCGTGTGGATGAAGAGACCTATTTGCACTTTGCCGTAGAACTAGCGGAACAGCGAGATCTTCCAGTTGTTGCGACCAATGAAGTGGTGTTTTTAACCGAAGACCTTTTTGAAGCCCATGAAATACGCGTTGCGATTCACGACGGCTTTACGCTAGAAGACCCAAGGCGTCCGAAAAATTACAGTGCACAGCAATATTTGCGTACTGAAGAGGAAATGTGCGAGCTGTTCGCTGATATACCAGAAGCACTGCAAAACAGCGTAGAAATTGCCAAGCGCTGTAATGTTACCGTTCGTTTAGGAGAGTATTTTCTACCTAATTTCCCAACCGAAGGTTTAAAAATCGAAGACTTCTTGATCAAAAAATCTCAGGAAGGATTAGAAAGACGTTTAGCATTTTTATTTCCCGATGAAGAAATTCGCGCACAAAAACGCCCTGAATACGATGAACGTTTAGCCATAGAGCTCGAAGTTATTAATAACATGGGTTTCCCAGGCTACTTCCTTATCGTTATGGAATTTATTCAGTGGTCCAAAGATAACGATGTTCCTGTGGGGCCTGGGCGAGGCTCTGGTGCGGGTTCTTTAGTGGCATACGCGCTTGATATCACCGATCTCGATCCACTTGAATACGATTTACTTTTCGAACGTTTCTTAAACCCAGAACGTGTTTCCATGCCCGATTTCGATATCGACTTTTGTATGGATAAACGTGATCAGGTGATTGACCATGTAGCAGAAATGTATGGCCGTGATGCGGTATCCCAAATCATTACGTTTGGAACCATGGCTGCAAAGGCGGTTATTCGAGATGTAGGGCGAGTCCTTGGTCATCCGTTTGGCTTTGTCGACCGTCTCTCTAAGTTGATTCCGCCAGATCCAGGCATGACATTGGCAAAAGCATTTGATGCTGAGCCTGCGCTGCCTGAGCTTTATAACAACGATGATGAAGTTAAAGAGCTCATCGATAAGTGCCGAATTTTAGAAGGGTGTACCCGAAACGCAGGTAAGCACGCTGGTGGTGTGGTTATCTCGCCAACCACCATTACTGACTTCGCACCTCTGTATTGTGATTCGGAAGGGAATTTTCCGGTTACCCAGTTTGATAAGAATGATGTCGAAACTGCGGGTTTAGTTAAATTCGATTTCTTAGGGCTTCGAACGTTAACGATCATTGACTGGGCGCTAGGGCTCGTGAATCCACGTTTAGCCAAAGAAGGCAAAGATCCGATTCGAATTGAGTCTATTCCACTCGACGACCAAGCCTCATTTAACCTGTTACAAAACTCTGAAACAACGGCGGTATTCCAGCTGGAATCCCGTGGCATGAAAGACTTGATCAAACGACTTCAACCTGACTGTTTTGAAGACATTATCGCATTGGTTGCCTTGTTCCGCCCGGGTCCGTTGCAATCAGGCATGGTAGATAACTTTATCGACCGTAAGCATGGTCGCGAGGCCGTGTCGTACCCAGATGAAACGTGGCAACACGAATCGCTAAAAGAGACACTAGAGCCTACTTACGGCATCATCCTGTATCAAGAACAGGTCATGCAGATTGCACAGATCCTCGCTGGCTATACGCTTGGCGGAGCCGATATGCTGCGTCGTGCAATGGGTAAGAAAAAGCCAGAAGAGATGGCCAAGCAGCGTAGCATCTTTAAAGAAGGCTCTATAGCAAACGGTGTCGATGGTGAACTATCGATGAAGATTTTTGACCTAGTAGAAAAATTTGCAGGCTACGGGTTTAACAAATCTCACTCTGCCGCTTATGCTCTGGTTTCTTATCAAACATTGTGGCTTAAAACGCACTATCCAGCCGAGTTCATGGCGGCGGTAATGACGGCAGATATGGACAACACCGAGAAAGTGATCGGCTTGGTTGACGAATGTATCCGCATGAAGCTCAGGTTACTGCCACCGGACATTAACGCGGGGCTATACCGATTTAATGTGGATGAAACCGGTGCGATTGTGTATGGAATCGGCGCAATCAAAGGTGTTGGTGAAGGACCGATTGAAGCGATTTTAGAAGCAAGAAACAACGGCGGCCACTTCAAAGACTTATTTGATTTCTGTGCGCGTATTGATTTAAAGCGTGTCAATAAACGAGTGATAGAAAAACTCATTTACGCGGGGGCACTGGATCGATTAGGACAGATCGGAAGAGCGGT
>NZ_JBNGCJ010000549.1:0-488 GCF_049974785.1 Vibrio genomosp. F10 str. 9ZD137 | reverse complement strand
AAAATTACGGTTTGATGTTGATGCACAGCGCTCATGTGGACCTAAGCGGTCATTGTTCATTGCTAGGCACATAGAGCACCCAGGTAAACGCCACTCAAAGCCTGCTTCAATGAATATTTTGTCTAGACCTTCAGCTTCAGCTTGCGCTTTAACTTGTTCTGAACCTGGTACGATAAGCGCCTGGACATGTGAAGCGACTTTGCGGCCTTTTGCAACTTCTGCTGCCGCACGCATGTCTTCGATACGAGAGTTTGTGCAAGAGCCAACGAATACTTTATCAACGTTATAATCAGACAGTGCTTTACCTGCTTCCAGTCCCATATAGGCTAGTGCCTTTTCAGCCGAGGCTCTCTCTACAGGATCTGAAAAACTTTCTGGTGAAGGAATTGGAGTGTCTACTGAAATAACTTGTCCAGGGTTTGTGCCCCAAGTAACTTGTGGCTTGATGTCCGCAGCGTCTAATGTCACAACAGCGTCAAACTGTGCAT
>NZ_JBNGCJ010000548.1:0-6764 GCF_049974785.1 Vibrio genomosp. F10 str. 9ZD137 | reverse complement strand
AATTCGCGTAACGATATCCACATACGAACCGGTATAAACAACGGAGTTGGAAGCCGGAGAAAGGATGTCTAGAGAGAAATCAGGGGAAGGAGTAACTTCACCACTACCACCATCACCCGTGCCATGGGTTTTCACCACAACAGAATCTTCGAACGCGTTCAAGTCTGTCAATGACCCGCCAAAGGCGATAGTCAATTGTGCCGATTCACCTGATGCTAACGCATTGTCTACCCAAGAACCTTCTGAAAAATTAAGTTTAACTGAGTTAAGAACGCCGTTTGATTGTGGCGTGTGCGATATTTCCCAAGACGGATAAGACAAATCAGATGATGACCACCCTATGTCGTTAATCGCAACCGGTAATACAAATTCAATCACGGCTTCATGCATATTCGCCGTCTCAGAACCGGTGTTTTTCACCTCGAGTTTATAGCTACTCCACCACTCACTCTCAGACTGGGAATCCACTCCAGTACTAAATTCGGACGCCATCGCTTGAGAAATTGGGCTTAACAAAAATCCTGAAAAAAGTACCGCTAGCCCGACAGCTCGAAAGGCGTGGGTACTTTTTTCTGAAACACTTTTCTTATTTTGGTTCATCATGGTTGTACATACTCATGTCTAATTTAAATATTTATTATTTATAATCAATTGGTTGTGAGAATGTAGACATGAAGAAAAACTAGACTCCTTACTAGAGGAAAGCCGTATCACTTTCGGTCATCAAGTTAAGCTCAACACTCAGCAATCTCACGTCCGCTGCAGAACTCAAGTGAATGGCTCTACGTATAGCGGATGAGCATTTAGCCTTATTGAACAAATGAATAAAACGGAACAATATGTTCCGTTGCCTTTGCTCTAAAGATCAGCAGTCACTTTTTTATGAAGGAGGGTAAATAGAATGAAAAATAGTGGGAATAGAGTCAGCGCTATTGCGACCATCATTTAAAGAAGAAAAACAATGTCAATTGCTGGCTCCACGCCTTTGGTGTACTAGATAGCTTAATACTTTTAGATTCAACCAATTCAGCTTGAAGTGAGTGTTTTGCGCTTTAAAAACACGAGCCAACCCATTACACTCATCACTTACAATCAACACCAAGAAAAGGTGAGTAAACCCAATTCATTAAGGGAGAGTAAGATGGAACTGTTTGGATTTGTCGGTATTCTGGTACTGTACATTTTGTATAAAATGCAACAAAAGAAGTTTCGAGAACGGCTTGTTGAGCCTAAATATTGGCAAGAACTCGTCCGAGAAGGGAATTTGTCTGAAGAGAAACAAAGAGCCCTTTGTAAACGTTACAAACTTCCCCACTTTGACCAGGATCCAAGCAAGACCGAACCTGTCGATGATTAAGTAGGAAGCCTCGATTCACCTAGTTTCTACTGGGGTGATTTAAAATGTGATCTTCCCAGTCTATGACATCAATCTCATACACGACTTTATTGCGGACGCTTTCACCTTCGGCGTGCATTTCGGCTTTCGATCCCGTGATTAACGGGTGCCAAGCAGGGAGCGGTTTATCTTCCGCTAATAAGCGATACGCACAAGTATCTGGTAACCAGTGAAACTCATCGATTTTGTCTCGTGTCAGCTTTAGACATTCTTCACCGGAATCAAAGCGATTAGGGTAATCTTTGCACGAACACGTTTTATCATTAAGCCAACTACAGGCAACGTTGGTGTAATACACTTCGTCACTGTCTTCATCCATTAGCTTATGTAGGCAACATTTACCACAACCATCACAGAGAGATTCCCACTCTTGCTCGGTCATTTCGGTGAGAGATTTTGATTGCCAAAAAGGAGAATTCATAGCGCATTATCATCGATTATCATTGGAGGCGTTTTATACCGCTGCTCACCTAAAACTTCAAGCTTATTCTTTTTCAGGGAGCCGTTTCGTTGAAGTAATGGATGCTCGTAGAATAATTATTTGCTATCATCCGCTCCCTTTTTCATTGGGTGTTTTTACTATGGATTGTCGTCTTGGTTGTGGTGCTTGCTGTATAGCACCGAGTATATCGTCTGCTATTCCTGGTATGCCAAAGGGGAAGCCAGCGGGAGAACGCTGCGTTCAGCTCAATGAAGACAACCTCTGTAAATTATTTGGTAAGCCGGAACGTCCAAAGGTGTGTCATTTGTTTAAGCCTTGCCCGGACATTTGTGGCACGACAAACCATCATGCCATCACATTACTGAACGAGCTTGAACGACTCACTTAAACTTTTTTCTGTTTTGCTTCAAAAGCAGCCAACTGCTCTGGGGTGGCTTTCGGCTGATGGTTTTGTTTCCACTCATCATAAGTCATGCCGTAGACACGCTCGCGAGCATCATCGATATCGAGATCCAAGCCGCTTTGCTCCGCTTCTGCTTTATACCATTTACTAAAACAGTTGCGGCAAAAGCCTGCCAAAACCATAAGGTCGATGTTTTGAACGTCTTTATTGTCATCTAGATGAGAAAGCAAACGACGAAATACCGCCGCATCCAATTTGTCTTGATCTTGTTGAGATAGATTTTTGTATTTAAATTCAGCCACTTTTGATTCCTTCTTATTATGTGCTTTCTGATTATGATCTTTTGAATTAGAAACTCAAATAAAAAAGCGCTCAGACTTGAGATCTGAGCGCTTTGACATGACTAAATTGAGTAACCATCTTTAAGGTGAGTATTAACCTTGAATACCGACGATCAACCAAGGCGAATTCGGTTGCGTCAAATCACGCTCTAAATGCCAAATATCTTCGATGTCTTCTTCAACGCCTTCTACTGTGTCACGGTATCGGCCGCTAAACTGCAGGCTCAACTGTGCTTTTGTTGCGTCACAGTCGGCGCGAACGATTTCAGCATCAACGTACATAACATCGGTATGTTGATCACCTTCTGCTTTAGCACGCTCTGCTTTGAGATCTTCAAACAAACTTGGAGAAACATATTCTTCAATGGTGTCGAGTTGGTTGTGGTTCCAAGCGCCTTGCAAAATGCGGTAGTGTTCACGAGAACCGTTGACAAACCCCGCTTGGTCAAAAGACGGCGGAAAGTTAAATGGAACATCATTTTGCGCGCCAAAACCAAAGCCACCTGTTGAGCTATTCGTTGCGGTATGCGATGCAGTTGTGTTTGGCTGTTGTTCAAAATTATGAACATTTGGCTGTTCAAACTTTTGGCCTGCTCCACCGTACGCCGGCTGTTGACGAGCCTGATTCATACTGCCTTGTTTGGCTCCAAGCATGCCGCGTAGAAAACGAAAAGCGAGAAATGCGATAAGCCCCATAATGAGGATGTCCATGAACTGGATACCTTCAAAAGCACCACCAAAGAATGCTGCAAGTAGACCGCCCGCTAAAAGACCACCCATTAGGCCGCCCATCAAACCACTTTTACGGCTGTTTTTTTGAGCTGCGCCCTGATCTCGGCTAACGTTACTGGTATTCGTTGTCTGCTGTTTTGGAGCCGGTGCGGTTTTAAAGCTCTTTCCGAAAGATTTACCACCACCAAATCTTTTCGCCTCTGCAAGCGGAGCTACAGCAACTGACACCATGATGAGTGCTATCAGTGAAAAAATCTTTTTCATGCTTTTCCTTAATGTAATAATTATAGAAGCACGTTAATCATAACCATTTAGTGAATTTATTAAAACAATCAACTCAATTTGTATGTATCAGAATATTGCAAAAACACACAGACTTAGTTGACGCTGTCCTATTGCTTCCCTAAAATATTGAACGTTGTTCATAATTGTAAATGTATCATGGCCCGTAGAAACGATCATACCCGCGAAGAGCTTATCACCCTGACTCTTGAAACTGTTAAAGACTTTTTAACGGACAAGCCCCATCACGATCTCAGCTTACGTAAGATAGCGAATTTGATTGGCTATGTTCCTAGTACCTTGGTTAATGTCTTTGGTAATTATAATTTACTATTGCTTCATGTCGTGGCGCAAACTTTAGACGAATTAAGCTCTGAAGCACGAACAGTGGTGGAAAAAAGCCGCGATACGCAAACTGCTCTTTATGAATTGGCTTATTGTTATCATGATTTTGCCCAACAGAATCCCTATCGCTGGCAACTCATTTTTGCTCATAACATGAATGGTGAAGCATTGCCTCAATGGCAATCGGAACGTATCAATAATATGACTGGTATGCTTGAAAGCTTGCTGGGTATTATGGCGCCTCAAAGAACTGAGAACGAGATCCTGCAAGCGAGCCGAGTATTGTGGTCTGGGGTACATGGTATTACACTTTTAAGTGTTGATGATAAGTTCTTTGCTTCCGCTCCTATAGACGGCAAAGAGCTGATTGAAAATTTACTGTCTAACTACCTATCTAATTGGTAACAATAAGGACCTGCAATGCCAGAGCATCCTCAATCTTCGTTACTAACTAAAAAGCGATTTTTACCTTATTTTGTCACTCAATTTTTTGGCGCTTTTAACGACAATGTATTCAAAAACACGCTATTACTGCTTGTTGCTTTTGCAGCAGTAGGCAGCCTACCGTTTTCAAGTAACTTATTTATTAACTTAGCTGCTGGGCTATTTATTCTTCCCTTTTTTCTTTTTTCCTCGACGGCGGGTGTATTAGCGGATAAGTACGAGAAATCACAACTCATTCGCATTACAAAGCTATTTGAAATTGGAATCATGTGTTTAGGTGCGGTTGGATTTATCACCGAGAGTTACTTTATTCTATTGGTTCTCTTGTTCTTGATGGGGACGCAATCGGCATTTTTTGGCCCGGTAAAATATGCATTGCTACCACAGCATTTAAAATCTGATGAGCTTGTGTCTGGTAACGCTTTAGTTGAAACAGGAACGTTTCTCGCTATTTTATTGGGCACACTCGCCGCTGGTGTAATTGCATCGACAGACCATGCGAAATACATTGCTGCATTGTGTGTCATTGCCTCAGCGATCATAGGCTACCTCTCAAGCCGAAAAATTCCAGAAGCACCGGCTAGCGCACCTGAGTTGGAATTTAAATGGCAGCCCATCAAACAAACAAGAACAACATTAGCCATTGCCAAATCTGATCGCGTCATTTTCCAATCCATCATGGCGATCAGTTGGTTCTGGTTTTTGGGTGCCACCTACCTCACTCAATTTCCTAATTTCACTAAGCTGCACCTCAATGGTCAAGAAAGTGCGGTCTCCTTACTTTTGGCGCTTTTTTCAGTTGGCATCGCCTTAGGGTCGTTAGCTTGTGACAAGCTGTCCAATCATCGAATTGAAGTTGGTATTGTTCCGCTGGGCAGCCTAGGTATTAGCCTGTTTGGTTATTTAATGGTAGCGGCTATTCCTGAAGTATTACCTGAATTTACGAGTTTTATTGATTTCATAGGCTACAAGCCACTATGGCCGGTGTTTACTTACCTGCTTCTACTCGGAGCATCGGGGGGAGTGTTTATTGTCCCTTTGTACGCTTTATTGCAATTACGAGCCCAGCCTAAGCAAAGAGCACAAGTCATCGCCGCTCTGAATATTTACAATTCCCTATTAATGGTTGGCAGTGCGATATTGGGCATCGTATTCCTGAGTGTTCTTGAATTTAGCATACCTCAGCTATTTGGCTTACTCGCGGTGTTAAACCTGTTAGTTGCGGTTTACCTGTGTATTCAAGTCCCCGTTTTTGTCGTGAGATTTTTGGTTTGGATCTTAACGCACACCATGTATCGTGTTAAACACACCAATGTTCAGCATCTTCCCAAGCAAGGCGGCGCACTCATCGTGTGTAACCATGTCAGCTATATGGATGCCCTTCTTTTGAGTGCGGTATGCCCTCGCCTTATTCATTTTGTTATGGAAGAGGACTATGCAAATTTTCGTCCCATTAAAGGTTTTTTAAAACGAGCCGGTGTTATTCCAATTTCAGCCAACCGTAAAAGTTCTCTTAGACAAGCGTTTCAAGAAGTCGAAAAATCATTAAGTGAAGGTCATATCGTGTGTATATTTCCTGAAGGTCGCTTAACATCAGACGGCGAAGTAGGAGAGTTTATGCGTGGCATGGACATCATATTGAAGCGAAGCCCAGTTCCGGTTATTCCAGTGGCACTTAAAGGCCTATGGGGCAGCTACTTTAGCCGATTTAAAGGGCGCGCTTGCAAAGGGTTGCCTCGCCGATGTTGGTCTAAAATAGAAATTGAAATCGGGGAGCCTGTTGCATCGAGTTCCGCGACAACCCAACTTATGCGAGAAAAGGTGTCGCAACTTCGTGGTGAGTTTAAGTAATCATCAAACCAAAACGCTGGTAGAACTGCAGCCCGCCTTTTTGCCAGCTTTTATACCGGCGTTCAATTTATCTTAACGTTTGTTCAAATCATTAAGACTCGTTGATCCTATTTTTCTTATACACTACACACTCTGTTTTCAAATGACCGATTAATATGAATCAAATAAAACACCAAGTCCCATTTTGGCTAGCAGGCGCCTTTTGTTTAACGCCTTATGTTTCTTCTCCGACTGCTTTGATTATCGGTTTTTTCCTCGCCAGCTTTGGGCTTATTCCTAGCCATTTATCGATAGGGAAATTGACCAAAAAACTATTGGCCATTTCAATTGTAGGCTTAGGATTCGGTATCCAATTTGAAGAAGCGCTAGCAGTCACTAGTCATGGTATTGGTATTATCATGACGACCATCATAGGGACGCTTGTCATTGGGTGGTTTATCGCGAAAATGATCAGATTAGATAAAGTCACAGGGTACTTGATTGCGGCTGGAACCGCTATTTGTGGCGGAAGTGCCATAGCTGCGGTTT
>NZ_JBNGCJ010000547.1:0-6055 GCF_049974785.1 Vibrio genomosp. F10 str. 9ZD137 | reverse complement strand
ATTTGAAAATGGTTGTTTTGCTGCCTCTACCGGTAAAGTGACCTGCGCGCCTTCTGCGCTAAGCGCCGCTTCGACTGGGTTTTGAGTGTCATCTGCAATAGCAGTGCTTGCCAAAACAGCGGTAGAAAGCGCGAGTGCAATAGAAGTAAGTTTCATAATGTTATCTCCTGTGTTTGTGTGGTGTAAATATAACCAACAGGAACGAACAAAAATAGGTCACTTTACGCCAATCATAATACCCCGTTATCAATACCCAATTATCAATGCCCATTTATTTAGAGCTCGCTACTTCAATACCTTGATACCAATACACAAACAGTGACACAAATACAGTGGTATGCGGCTCAATTGAATGAACAGAAAATTTCGCTGAAACGTTAAAAGCCATTGAACATGAATGTTTCTCATATTGAATGTGAAATAAAACCACTGTTGTTAATTTCGCTAGCCACGTATAAAAGACCTTCTCCTCTTAATTCTGTAGGGATGACTCTCTATTTTTTATTTAGATGATTGCTGATCAAAATAATATTGGGAACAGAATGACGGGGAAAATAATAAAAAAAACCTTAAAGGGTAAGAAAGACATTCAGCGTTTATCTAAGGAAATAGGATACGAAATCACAATGCATAACGACTTTAAATTTACGATTCAGAGCATTTGTCTCGATGAAAATTATCATCCATCAGACAACACGCGCATCACAACGAATTTTGCTAATTTGGCTAGGGGCAACAGCCGCAAAGAGAACCTTCGCAATGCCTTACAGATGATTAACAATAGTTTCAATGCATTAGCACACTGGGACAACCCAAAAGGTGACCGCTATTGTGTTGAACTTGACATCATTTCTGTTGATATCAACATGGATGCTAGCGGTCAGGCCTTCCCTTCAATCGAAGTTCTAAAAACAAATATTGTTGACCATGAAACCAATGAGCGTATTGAAGGTATTGTGGGGAATAATTTTTCTTCTTATGTTCGAGATTATGATTTTAGTGTGCTTCTATTGGAACATAATAAAGATCAACCGAATTTCAGTATTCCTGATAATTTTGGCAAATTGCACGGTCAATTATTTAAGTATTTTGTCAATTCAGATACTTTCAAACAGCACTTTAAAAAGCCCCCGGTTATATGCCTCAGCGTCTCTGACAACAAAATATATCATCAAACTGAAAATCAGCACCCAGTATTAGGCGTTGAATACCAACCCAATGAGTCGTCGTTGACTGAGCAGTACTTCCAAAAAATGGGCTTACAGGTTCGCTATTTTATGCCGCCAAATAGCGTCGCGCCTTTAGCTTTCTATTTTTTTGGCGATTTGCTCAATGATTATACCAATCTTGAACTGATCAGCACCATCAGCACGATGGGGACATTCCAAAAAATATACCGACCTGAAATTTACAATGCCAATGCTGCCGCAGGAAAATGCTATCAACCAAATTTGAAGAATCTGGACCACTCGGTGACTCAAATAGTGTATGACCGAGAAGAACGCAGCCAGCTCGCTATTGAACAGGGTAAGTTTGCCGAGGCGCATTTCATCAAACCATTCCAAACTGTTCTTGAGCAATGGTCGACTCATTACGCCCTTTAATTCACACAAATAAGCGCAGCATTTATTATGAAAACATTATTACCTACTTCAACGGCGGGCAGTTTACCTAAGCCTTCCTGGCTAGCACAACCAGAGACGCTTTGGTCACCTTGGAAGTTGCAAGGCGAGGAGCTGACTGACGGCAAACACGATGCTTTGCGTGTGTCACTACAAGAACAACAACAATCGGGCATCGATATCGTTAGCGATGGCGAACAAACACGACAGCATTTTGTGACAACATTTATCGAACACCTTAGTGGCGTTGATTTTGAGAAACGTAAAACGGTCAAAATTCGCGATCGCTATGACGCGAGTGTGCCTACGGTCGTGGGTGCGGTATCTCGCCAGAAGCCAGTTTTTGTAGAAGATGCTAAATTTCTACGCCAGCAAACCGACCAACCGATCAAATGGGCTCTGCCTGGCCCCATGACCATGATCGACACGCTTTATGATGACCATTATAAAAGTCGCGAGAAATTAGCGTGGGAATTCGCTAAGATTCTCAATCAGGAAGCCAAAGAACTCGAGGCCGCAGGCGTTGATATTATTCAGTTTGATGAACCTGCTTTTAATGTTTTTTTCGACGAGGTCAACGACTGGGGCATTGCTTGTTTGGAAAGAGCCATCGAAGGCCTGAAATGTGAAACAGCGGTACACATTTGCTATGGCTACGGCATACAAGCGAACACCGATTGGAAAAAAACGTTGGGTTCAGAGTGGAGACAATATGAGGAAGCGTTTCCCAAACTGCAACAGTCCAATATCGATATTATCTCATTAGAATGCCACAACTCTCACGTTCCAATGGAGTTACTTGAACTCATTCGAGGTAAGAAAGTGATGGTAGGTGCGATTGATGTAGCAACCAACACGATTGAAACGCCAGAAGAAGTCGCTAATACCTTGCGAAAAGCCCTTCAGTTTGTCGATGCAGATAAACTCTACCCTTGCACCAACTGTGGCATGGCTCCTTTGCCTCGCCAGGTAGCGGCAGCCAAACTAAAAGCGTTAAGTGCAGGCGCAGAAATTGTCAGAAGAGAACTCTCAGCCTAGTACTCGCCATTGATTGGCTGCTCTATGAACACAATAATGAAAGCGGCTTTCGTTTCTAATGCACTCTAAATGGTACTATTTCACAGAAACTTTCCCACAAAGAGTGCTTGATTTTACATTGAAACGGCTTCTATCTTGTTCCCATCTAAATCTCGAACAAATGCAGCGTAGTAAGCATCACCATATTCCGGTCTGAAGCCTGGTTTTCCTTCACACGTTCCGCCCAACTCGATCGCAGTAGCATAAAAACGATCCACCGATTCCTTATTGGGTGCGTTAAATGCTAAGTGCGACCCATTGCTTGACGTAGCCTTACCTTCACAGGGACATCCAACCCAAAACTCAAAACTTTCGCCATAGGCGGCGGCCACATTTTCTATATAGTGAGTACGTTTGATGGCTAACGTTGATAAAACGGCATCGTAAAACTTCACTGCTGTAACGACATCTTTAGCACCAACAGATACGTGATTTAGAATCATGATTAAGGCCTTTTTGTTATGAGAAACCCGAATGATAACGCTTGCTTAATCACCTTTCAAATGACTGAATAAATAAGAAAATACTCATATAAAAAAGCCAACTTGATTCAAGACCGAGGATAGTATTGTTCAGCGATGCTTATATTGAGTTGGGCAGAAACCTCTCGATACATCAGATGAGCGAAGCTTTAAATGCTTTGTTGTGCGTCCTGACACGCGTGAACGCCACAATTTAAAACTGCTTAATTTTAAACGACTGCGCATAAAGCGAATAAGGCAAGATTCATTCAAACCAAATTGTAGTTCTATTGCTTCAAACGGCGTTCTATCTTCCCACGCCATTTCTATAATTCTTGACTCATTTTCTTTTGAGAATTTCATCACATGCTCTTTGTTTATGACCAGAATAGACATACGGTTACTGCCTGGTTTTAGATCAGAGAGAGTGTCATCTTGAACGCAATGCAACGAGATGGCGCCAAATGAAATGAAAGCACAGCTAAAATGCTGGTTTAGAGCTCAGGTAAAGCAAACACAATCAAAGCGTAGGCAGTCGCGAGTGCCCATAAGATAAACGTCACTGCCCAACATTTTGCCACAGTGCCGCGAATGGTTGATTTGAAATTCGGTGCCGCGCGAAAAACACAAATAGAGCTATAAATCGCAAAAATGGGTAACGCCACTATTTTAAGCATCACTACCGTGGTTTCAGGTAAGGCTATCTTGCTCTGTTCTAATAGAAACAATAGCGCGTATGTTCCCAAGATTTGAAGTAACACTGCATGCCACAGCGTAATACCACCTTTAAACCATTTCAGCAGTACAGGACTGTTCATTGTTGTAGGGGTCATTTGAGCCTCCAGTTACCGAATGCCAACTGATTGCAATGGCATTAATGATAAAGCGAAAAAAGGCCTCTATAAATATAGAGGCCTAACATTACGAACTAATTATGCTGGCGCAAGTTCACTTGAAGGACTTTCAAGTAAGTTAGCAATAAACTGAGCTTTAGCACCCAAGATTATTTGTACACCATGAGAACCGACTTTTACTACACCCATCGCACCGAGTTGCCTAATGGCATCGGAATTAACCAGTGACATGTCTGTCACTTCCAAGCGCAAGCGAGTGATACATGAACCAATCGTCTTAAGGTTAGCGCTTCCACCAACATGACGTAGGATTTCACGAGCTAGGCTTTCATCGTCTAACGTGATTTCTGTCATATCTTGTTCGCGACCTACCGTTTGATAGTTAAACTTACGGATAACAACACGGAATACTGAGTAGTAGATAGCTGCGTTAATGGGTCCCCAAAGGAATAATTTAGCCCAGTTTGTTTCAAAACCGCTCAGGCTAGGCATTACACCGTACAGTACGTAATCGATAATACCCGCAGAGAATGTTTTACCCATTTGCAAATCAAGTGCGTAAGAGACGCTGTAAGAAACCCCCGCCATAATAGCGTTAAAGAAGTAAAGTACAGGAGCTACGAATACGAACGCAAACTCAACAGGCTCAGTAATACCCGTAACGAAAGCAGTAAGTGCAGCTGAACCTAATAGACCAGCGGCAATCTTCTTATTTTTAGTATGCGCTTCTTGATACATCGCTAAACATGCCGCTGGGAATGCAAACATATAGATAGCAAAGTTACCAGAAATGTACGCGCCTGCATTGTCGTAACCGCCGCCTTCAAATGAATGTACGCCGTCAGCAAACATGCGCCACCAGATTGTTTGAGCGCCATTGACGATTTCGCCATTTCCGGCAGTGTATTCAAAGAACGTAAACCAGTAAGGAGCATAAAACACGTGGTGCAATCCAACAGGAATGAGCGCGCGCTCCATGAAGCCGTAGAAGAAGGTTGAAACATACATGTTACTTTGGCTTAAGCTAGTCGAGACCGCCGCAATGCCATCTTGAACTGCTGGCCAGAATAGTGGTACAGCAAGGCCTAATAAGAAAGCGCTAAAAGCAGTAACGATTGGCACAAAACGTTTACCAGCAAAGAATCCTAAAAATTCAGGTAACTGAATGTTATAAAAACGGTTATACAGATACGCAGCAAGCATACCTACTAACATGCCACCCAATGGACCAGTTTGCAGTGTTGGAATACCTAAAACCGACGCGTAACGCCCCTCGGCCACCATGTCAGGTGTAATGCCCATGGTCACGCTGATGGTTTGGTTCATTACCAACAGACCTGCAATTGCAGCTAATGCCGCCGCTCCAGAGTCTTTGGTTAAACCAACGGCAACACCAACCGCAAAAAGTAAGGCTAAGTTACCAAAAATTACGCCACCCGCGGCTTCCATCATAGATAGCCCAAGTGCATTACCTATTCCCAGCAATAGACCGGCTGCTGGCAATAGTGCGATAGGGAGCATTAATGCTTTCCCTAGCGCCTGTGCTTTGGTCATTGTACTTTGTAGAAAACTCATAATTCCACTCTCATTAAAATGTAAGGATAAAAGTCTGTCTTCCAAACCTTTTGGAAGGGTCGATAGAGAGTGTAAAAAAGTATTCAACGCTGAAGGTTACAAATTAAATGAGCTTTGTAAGTATACATTTCCAATGTAAGTGATTGATTACAAAACAGCGTTTCGCATCATTTTTTAGTTGATCTCATGTCAAGTCGGAGCGACATTGAAGGCTAAATAAGCTGTTTTCGGTAATTACTTCCAAATGCAAACTGTTCTAGCGGTAGTGATGTTGGGTATCGCAATGGCTGCATCGTTTATTATTCGTAAGATGCTAGAAGCCGCGAAAACGGCTGAAGAAACGATTGAACTAGAGCAAGCAAACCGCTAGTTATGCTCGCGTTAACCCGCGATAATACATTAAGCCCTTTAGTTTTCCTAAAGGGCTTTTTTGTTGAGGTTGTTACTAGGGCGTGTTGATCTTTCG
>NZ_JBNGCJ010000546.1:0-630 GCF_049974785.1 Vibrio genomosp. F10 str. 9ZD137 | reverse complement strand
CCGATTGGATTGTTGAACCTATGGGGGCTCACGGTTTTTGGGTCGGCTTTATTATCGGTCTTTCTTCGGCGGCCCTAATGTTAGGCATTAGGCTTCAATGGATGCATAAGCAAAGTGTAGAAGATCAATTGGCTTTTGCAGCTAAGTAATTCTGCTTCTAAAGAATTTAGCTTCTGTGTAATTTTGCATCTAAAGAATTTAGATTCTAAGTAATTTTGTTGCTAAACATTTGTTGCTAAACAATAGAGACAAGTGCTATTGCTTGTCATATTTCTGGGTAATAACGCGAACTAATATGGCCCAGTTCTCTGAGGGATTGATCTTATAGTCAGGTTATGGACGTAACCTGACTATTAAAACAGTTTACGCTCACGTAAATAACGAGCAAATTTTGGAATACCATTTTGTGTCCAGCCATTATATCTAAACGTGATCGTTGAACCTATTTTGGGTGGGTTACGTCTTTGTTCATCAGTAAACCCGCTACCAATATTAAATTCAGCGCCCGATTCTAGCCTGACCCGCAACGAACCCATCAACCCTCTGTATTTACCCTCTCCAAGCTTATACCCAATGACTAATGCTTCTGTATCCTCATGCTTTTTCAATTTAAGCAGATCGGAAGAGCGG
>NZ_JBNGCJ010000545.1:0-1853 GCF_049974785.1 Vibrio genomosp. F10 str. 9ZD137 | reverse complement strand
CAAGCGTTGCGAATCACTCTTAAACAGATTGTTATATTTATTTTGCCACTACTTTATCGTGGTAGTCATTTAGCTCTTTGCTAACTTCTCGTAACTTCATGTCTGTGTCTGCAACCGTAGCTCTTACAGCCTGCATAAATCCATCATTTTTTTCTTTGCCCCACCACTCTGCCTTTTCATATTCTTTACTCATTACGTCGAGGTAATGAGTCCTCAATGATAGTAGAGCATCAAGACGCGTGTAGTCGATTGCCCGTTCTTGAGCTTCACGCGAAAGTTTCATTTCTTTACGTGTTTCTTCTAGTTCTCGAGATTGAATATATATTGTGTAAAGTAGAGCGATAAATGATACGAATGTAAGAACTACACCAATTGTTCCCGATAAGTAGTCAGCAAACTGCGCCCAGACTGCGTGATCTTGGGATAAAGCGCCATTAAAAACCGAGAGGTATGTATATAAACTCCCGATTGAACCTAAAATTCCAAGTAGACCAATTACTGATATTACAGCTATGATTTTTCGCATAATTTCCCAATAAATATAACGCTCAAAGCAGCGGTGCGAAGCATCCGCTGGCTTTGATTGTTATATTTATTAATTACTTCATCGAACTTAAGCCAAACAAGTTACCTTCGGTATCCATACAGACGCTCACAAAACCATACTCGCCAATAGACATCTTTGGGTTAACAATTTTACCACCCGCGCCTTCAACTCGTGACTCCTCAACAGCGCAATCCTCAACACCAAAATAGACAATGGTAACACCAGTCACAGGCTCCGTACCTTCTCTTTTTACCAAAGCCCCACCAGCTCCATAACACTCCATGTCGGTTACAAAGCCCTTCATAATAACGGAGGTGTCTGTTGGATCAGAGATGGTCTCAAGCTCTCTTCGAAGCACTGCTCCATAAAAAGCCTCTGCTCTATCCATATCATTTACGAAAATATCAAACCAACCAATTGCGTTCTGTTTCATGATGTTATCCTCTATTTAGTTAAGATGTAATCATGATAGTGCGTGCAACCTAGCTAGTATTGTATAAATCAGACATCATATATGCGGAAGTAATCTGTAGGTGTATAGCCCGTAATTTTTTTGAATGAGCGAATAAAGTGGGATTGGTCAGTATAGCGATCCACATTATGTTCTTTTAATGATTGCTGTAAACGCATCACTTTTAAAAAATCATGGGGCGAGAAACCAGTTTCTTGCTTTAAAATCCGCTGCAGTTGGCGAGGTGAATGATGAATAATTTCAGCCATTTGAGAGACGCTGTGTATACGATCCAAGTTATCGAGTATTTTTTGAACAATATTATTTTGTTTAACAACCTCTTGCTCAACCAAACTCGACACTAACTCGGTAAAAATAGGCAACTTATCTGAAAAACTCAGAGGGGCTGTTTTAATATTGACACCAATAAGCGGTAATTGACCTAAGTATTTTGAACCGACAAAACTATCCTTAGTTTCGTTACGATTTCCTTGCCAAACCCCAGGAAAAAACTGAACACCCGCATAATTAAAATCCTTACCAAGATTGAGTTCAACATAGGTGGTTTTTAGCCCCGTGATACCTGCTATATCGGTATCTTTCTGATTAAACAGAATATTAATACAAGCATCAGGAATGGCATGAAGAGTAAAATCATCTTCCAGCGGTGTATCTGTTTTTAACTGCCAATAGCTATGAATAATACCTTTCAGTTCTTGGGGTGGCTTGGCTTCATTATAAATAACGGTACCAGAGCTTTTTTCCATTCCATCTTTAATTGGATCATACATACTTAGCTGCTATATATTTTACTAAGGGCTGTGGTAAATATAACGCCCGCTTAAGTGGTGAGCA
>NZ_JBNGCJ010000544.1:0-5877 GCF_049974785.1 Vibrio genomosp. F10 str. 9ZD137 | reverse complement strand
ACCGCTCTTCCGATCTATATGGCGGCAGCCGGAGCCAGTGAATTGGCGGTTGATGCAAGCATGGATCTATTGTCGATGGATCTCGCTGGCAAGCTTTCTGCTAGAGCAGGGCAGGGGATCGGCGTGGGTATTTTGTCGGCAAGAGTCGGCTTAAAGGCTATCGCGTTATTACGACCAATGGCTTGGCACAAAGAAAACGCATTGACGCTCTCTACTATACGCAAACAGATCGTGTCGAAAGTCGCTGCAATTTCAATCAAATAGTGGCTGGTATCACCGTATTCAAGTTAGATTTCTTGACGCAATAAAAGCCATGAGCGACACTAGTGTCAACTTTTTCTGACACCGCTCAATTAGGATTTCTTAGTGCGTCTTGAAGTATTTTGTGAAGATCGATTAGGCCTTACCCGTGAACTGCTTGCTATCTTGGCCTCGAAGAATATAGATTTGCGTGGCATCGAAATCGATGTCAGTGGCATCATTTACTTAAATTGCCCTGATATTGATTTTGATACGTTCAGCGAACTTATGACTGAAATTCGTCGAATATCTGGTGTTAAGGATGTGAGAAAAATTCAATTTATGCCTATGGAAAGGCACAATACTGAGCTGATCTCTCTTCTTAATAACCTTCCGGACCCAGTACTGGCCATCGACTTGAAAGGTCAAATCGATCTCGCCAACCATGCCGCAGTCGACCTCTTTAAGATCGCTGATACGGACATTATCGGGCAACAGGTCTCCGCGCTTTTACCCTGCTTTGATTTCTCATTGTGGTTCGAAGGTAACATTACTCGCCAACGTGAAAACATCGTTATTGATGGGTTAGATTACGCCATGGAAATCATGCCGGTATACATCAGTAGTGAGTCGAATGAATCCAGTTTAGCCAGCGCGGTTATGATCATCCGTTCAGGAAGTAATAAACCTCAGTTTGATGACAGTTTACCGCTGAACAACAATCTCGGTTTTGAACATTTCGTCGGCGTATCTAACCGACATAAAGCATTAATCAGCCAGGCTAAGAAACTTTCTATGCTTGATCAGCCTTTGTTAATTGAGGGTGAAACGGGCACTGGAAAAGAGATGCTGGCAAGAGCATGCCATAATCGCTCAAACAGAGCGGCTTCTTCATTTCTTATTTTAAGTTGCGCGTCGATGCCAGACGATGTGGCTGAAACGGAATTGTTCGGTCACGCACCAGGTTCGTTCAATCACGAGCAAGGTCATAAAGGGATTTTTGAACAAGCCAATGGCGGAACTGTTTTCTTAGATGAAATCGGTGAAATGAGTGCGCATCTACAAATTAAGTTGTTACGGTTCTTACAAGACGGGACGTTCCGACGGGTGGGTGAAGAGCATGAAGTTCACGTTGATGTTCGAGTTATTGCCTCAACCCGACATAAGCTGGCTGAACTTGCCGATTCAGGCGCATTTAGAGAAGATCTATTCTATCGACTCAATGTCCTGACACTGCGCATTCCTGCATTACGAGAACGAACGAATGATATCGTTCCGTTGTTAGAGTTGTTTGCGGCGAAATACGCGAATCAGCTGGGTATGGTGAGACCGAGTTTAGCCGATGACCTGGTGGATGGGCTATCGAACTACCCATGGCCGGGTAACATGCGACAACTCGATAATATGGTACTGAGGGCGCTAACAGAATGGCAAGAGGGTCCGCTAGACTTGTCTTTGTTCCATTTACCACAATTAGAAACCGCTTCTTCAGGCATTCCCAACGTAAACTTAGACGGTTCGCTTGATGAGATCATGAAAGAATATGAGTCTCAGGTGCTTGAACGATTGTATCAGTCATTCCCATCAAGTCGTAAGCTCGCAAAGCGGTTGAACGTGTCTCATACCTCCATCGCAAATAAGTTGCGTGACTACTCGATACGTAAAAATTAATGAATAGAGTTAATTCCCATAGAAGTGTTTATGAAGCCGATGATGATTTTATTCTTCGTACCGCTGAAATAGACGATGCGCAGAGAATTACGGATTACTTTAATCGTAATCGGACTCACCTAAAGGCTTGGGAACCTAAGCGAGAAGACGCGTTTTTCACGTATCAAGGTTGGTCAAAGAAACTGATCAAACTACACGAACTGCACTCACTGGGGTTGGGGTTTTATTTGATTATCCTCTCTCCCGATTCGCAAACCGTTCTTGGGACCGTGTCGTTTAGTAATTTGTCCCGCTTTCCTTGCTACACCTGTACGGTGGGTTATTCGTTAGATGGACAGTTACAGGGTAAAGGAATCATGACGCGCGCTCTAAATCGAGCTATAAATTACATGTTTACGTATCAGTCAATGCACCGAATTAATGCCGCCTACATGCCTAAAAACGAGCGCAGCGCTGCGGTGTTAAAAAATAATGGGTTTGAAAAAGAAGGGTTTGCCAAAAAATACTTGCTCATCAATGGGCAGTGGGAAGACCATATTTTAACCAGTTGTATTAATGAAAATTGGAAGGCGGTGAAGTAAGTGAATGAACGCTTAGGAAAGCAACTCTCTCTAATTATTGAGCTTGACCAACTCAAATCTGTATTGCGTCGTACGCGAGTCAAAAGTGCAAATGGTCGGTTAGAAAACAGTGCTGAACACAGTTGGCATGTTGCGCTAATGGCGATATTGATGGAAGAGCATGCCAATGACAGCGTAGACATATCGAGAGTCGTTAAGATGTTATTACTGCATGATATCGTTGAAATCGACGCTGGAGATACGTTTGTTTATGATGTTGCGGCTTCGTTAGAGCAAGAAGAAAAAGAACTGGCCGCAGCAGAACGTCTGTTTTCAATGCTTCCAAGCGATCAAGGTCTTGAACTGAAAACCTTGTGGTTAGAATTCGAATCGGCCTCCACAGCAGACGCCAAGTTTGCCAAAGCGCTTGATCGTCTGATTCCAATGTTATTAAACTTTCATAATGAAGGGCAGAGTTGGAAAGAGCACGGTGTCACCAAAGAGCAAGTCCTTGGCGTTAACAGTAAAATAGCGCTTGGCTCGCAAACACTGTGGGATGAAGCGAAAAGAATGATTGAGCAAGCCGTCGATAATGGCTGGCTAAAAAATAACGAGGAAATTTAATGTCGTATTTGCCTTTGGAACAGTACCAAAGAAAATGGATTTTCACGCACCAGTCCATGCCCGTTCCAGAAGAGGATCTCGCTAAGATTAAGCCTATGGATGCCGTGAGAGCATCGCAACTGTGGAAAGAAAATATCAGCCCACAGAGCCCTGATGCCGATCGTCTAAGCAATCAAGACTGGCCCAGTAAAGATTCTAACTGGTCGGCGGAAGTGAATTGGATAGACAGTTGGGAAGATGACGATCAAGGCTTTCCTGAAGAATTAGCCGAGATGTTGAACTGGCAAGATGATGTGACCGTTTACTTTTGCTATGAGAAATACAATGTATTGGAAACCAAGTGGGCTACGTTTAAACAGCATTGGAAGAACTTTTTATTCTATGACGATGGCCCAATCTTGATTGCCCGCCGCAGAAAAGAAGCTCTGTGGTTCAACTCTAAAGGAACGGTTAAGTTCGGCGTTCGGAGCTGAGTTTCTTTTATCAAAGCCTTATAAAATTTATCCAAGTAGCATAAAAGCAGCGAAGTTCGCTGCTTTTTTGTGCTTGGCTCATATTTCAGTGCCTATACTTAGCAGACAGTTATCAACAAATAGGCTAAGAATGAATGTAGAGAAAAAGATACTGGATTTAGTTGTTGGTATAACAGAACAAACCAACTCCATCTCGCTGGCACACTGCGTCGTCGCGACGTTGTCAGAAATGGTCCCCATTCAAAGCGTTCATCTATTTCATTATAAAGGCGAAATCGCCCAACTCACCGCAGCCCTTACTCGAGTCGAAAATTCAGCGGAACAGGCCAGCTATGAATGGTTGAGCAAGCGCGATGAAAAAGTGCCTGAAGATTTTGATCATACGCTGAGTTTGAGCGTAGTCGAGCGTGACGACAATGGGTTTTATCGTTGCACATTCCCAATACGTATCGATGAAAATTCATCCGCCCGCTTTATTGTTTTGATGGACCGCCCTCCTAATGAATATCAGTTGCTTATGGATGGCTTCAGCCAAATTTATAAGAACTATCTAGTGGTTCTACGTGAAAGTGAACATGATCCGTTAACGGGGTTATGGAATCGTAAAATGATGGAGCAGAAATTAAATCAAAGCTTTGAATCAACGGTGAACAATCAGTTGGATGACGGATACGCTTCAATCGTCTCCATCATCGATATCGACAATTTTAAAGATATTAATGATACCTATGGTCATTTGATTGGTGACGAGGTGCTGCTCGTGTTTGCTCAACAAATGCAGGAGTCTTTTAGCCATGAAGAGAATTTGTTTCGTTTTGGGGGCGAAGAGTTTGTGGTGTTGTTCCCACGCTCGACATTGAAACAAGCGGAAGAAAAAATGGAAAAATTTAGACAGCATATTGAAAGCTATGTGTTTCCTAAAGTACCTCAAGTCACATTCAGCGGTGGTATATGTACGATCAAAACAACCGACTTTCTGACCGATATTTTAGATAACGCTGACAAAGCGCTCTACTACGCGAAAGATAATGGTAGGAATCAAGTATTCAGCTATCAGTGGTTAAAAGACGAAGGTATATTGATAGTGGATGATAAGGGAGATAGTGATGTTGAATTGTTTTAATTTGCAAGCATCTTCAAGAGGTTATCTGTGATTATTATTCCATAATTGTTGCCTAAATAAGACTCTCAAACATCATGTGGTATTCTCACATTATATTGACATGTTATTAATTTTGAGTGTTCACATGCCAGAATGCACGGTGGAAAACCTACTGTTACAGTTTAAAAAAGACTTTTATACAAAGTTGGGTTTTATTCATGCTGAAGCTCAACAAATACCTGATCCAACGCTTTCAACGCTCACTGAAGAAGAGTTAAAAGTGCTTGAGTCGGTTTGGGTCGAATTGTCGGTTTGGCAACATAATCAGAGTCAGTAACCTTTCCTTTTTTCCTTTTTCCCGTTTACTTTTCTTGTCGTTTCTGTGATGTTTTGAATAAAACCTTCGTGTTATTTTTGGTTCTTACTCCCTTTATTGTTATGAATCACCTTGGAGTAGTCTCTCATTTTCAATGAAACATTGAAAAATTTCGCGAAAATCCCCATAGTTATAGCAAAGAGGCACCTTACAAGTTGTTGTCATTAGTACTAAAGCAAACAGTTGAGTGAGTAAAAATATGGCGGAAGTTCGTGCCAGAGTTGACCTGAAAGTTGGCTCCCAAAGCAATATTGATGCAGAGATTCTTTCTTTTCATGGCTTGCAGACAGAAAAAGAGCACATTGCGATCGTTTTTAAGCAAGCGGATAAAAAGACAGACACCCCATTAGTTAGGATGCATTCAGAGTGTTTGACAGGAGATGTCTTCCACTCTTCACGCTGCGACTGTGGTGAACAGCTCGAAGAGACCATCAATAAGATGGGCGAGCAGGGCGGTATCATTCTTTATTTACGTCAAGAAGGCCGTGGAATTGGTCTGTACAATAAAATTGATGCGTATCGTTTACAAAGTGATGGAATGAACACCTACGAAGCAAATAATCACTTAGGATTTGGTGATGATCTTCGAGATTTTACAGAAGCGGCTCAAATGCTTACGGCATTGAATATTTCAAAGATTCGATTAGTCACTAATAATCCGAAAAAGATCAAAGAGCTAAAAGAAAACGGAATTGAAATTGTGGAAATAGTCAATACTTCTGCTCATATCAAAGTCGGCAACGAGAGTTACTTGCAAGCTAAGGTGTCCCACGGAAAGCATAATTTGAAACTCTAATTGCATCGTGTTATCGGATCTTTTCAAACCGCCTC
>NZ_JBNGCJ010000543.1:0-4517 GCF_049974785.1 Vibrio genomosp. F10 str. 9ZD137 | reverse complement strand
CTATGGCAGCGGAAACCAAAGAAGGGACTTGGAAAGTATCAGGTTCCCATTGGGGAGCATTTCGCGCCCGAGTTTATGCAGGCAAGGTACAAGAGATTAAACCGTTAGAGCTGGATAAGCACCCAACGGACATGCTAAATGGTATTAAAGGTATCATCTATAGCCCTTCGCGCGTCCGCTATCCAATGGTTCGTCTTGATTGGCTTAAAAAGCACAAGTACAGCGCTGACACGCGCGGCAATAACCGTTTTGTGCGCGTGACATGGGATGAAGCACTCGACCTGGTTTACCGTGAGTTAGAGCGCGTCCAGAAAGATTATGGCCCTTCTGCACTGCATGCGGGTCAAACCGGTTGGCGTTCAACAGGGCAATTCCACAGTTGTACTAACCACATGATGAGAGCCATCGGACTTCACGGACACTCTGTAAAGAAAATTGGTGACTACTCGACAGGGGCCGGTCAAACGATTCTGCCTTACGTGCTAGGTTCCACTGAGGTATACGCACAGGGTACTTCTTGGGAGCTTATCCTAGAGAACAGTGACAACATTATCATGTGGGGTAACGACCCCGTTAAAAACCTACAGGTTGGTTGGAACTGTGAAACCCACGAATCATTTGAATATCTTGAGCAACTGAAGCAAAAAGTGGCGAATAAAGAGATCAATGTGGTTTCAGTCGATCCTGTGCAGAATAAAACAGGGCGCTTCTTAAATAATGAACAGTTCTATATCAACCCTCATACTGATGTCCCGTTCATGTTGGGTGTGGCCCATGAGCTGTATAACAAAAACCTGCATGATAAAGAGTTCATTGATACTTACTGTCTAGGTTTTGAAACGTTCATTCAGTATGTTCAAGGTGAAACGAAAGACAGAGTAGAGAAAACGCCAGAGTGGGCTGCCAATATATGTGGCGCGAGCGCTGAGAAAATTCGCGAGTTCGCACGTATGCTCGTGAATGGGCGAACCCAAATTATGGTGGGTTGGAGTATTCAGCGTCAAGAGCACGGTGAGCAACCGTATTGGATGCTTGCAGTGTTAGCAGCTATGGTCGGTCAAATTGGATTGCCAGGTGGCGGTATTTCTTATGGGCACCACTATTCAGGCATAGGCGTTTCTTCAACAGGTTTTGGTGCTCCAGGTTCCTTCCCGCTTAATATTGACCAAGGTCAGACGCCGAAATATGACAACCAAGATTACAAAGGCTTTAGCCGAGTTATCCCGGTTGCGCGTTGGGTTGATAGCCTGATAGAGCCTGGTAAGAAGATCAAAGCCAACGGTTCAACGGTGACACTTCCAGACATCAAAATGATGGTGTTCAGCGGTAACAACCCTTGGCATCACCATCAAGACCGAAATAAAATGCGTCAAGCATTCAAGAATCTACAAACAGTCGTTGCGGTAGATTTCGCTTGGACAGCAACCTGTCGCCATTCTGATATCGTGCTGCCTGCGTGTACACAGTGGGAGCGTAATGATATTGATGGTTATGGCTCTTATTCTGGTCGTGGTTTGATAGCCATGCACAAATTGGTAGACCCATTATTCCAGTCAAAATCTGACTTCGATATCATGAGAAACCTTACCCGTCGCTGGGGCCGTCACGATGATTACACTCGTGGCATGGATGAAATGCAATGGGTTGAGTCTTTATATAACGACTGTCGTGCAGCGAATGGTGCTAATTTCGACATGCCAGAATTTAAAGAATTTTGGGAGAAAGGCTTCTTAGATTTCGGCAAAGGGAAACCGTGGACTCGCCATGCTGCGTTCCGTGAAGACCCAGAAATTAATGCCTTAGGTACGCCTTCTGGCTTTATCGAAATTTCGAGCCGTACGATTGGTAATATGGGCTATGAGCATTGCCAAGAACACCCAATGTGGTTTGAGAAATCAGAGCGTTCACATGGTGGTCCGGGTTCCGAAAAACACCCATACTGGTTGCAATCTTGTCACCCCGATAAGCGCTTGCACTCTCAAATGTGTGAGTCGGAAGAATTCCGTGCGACTTATACAGTGCAAGGTCGTGAGCCAATCTACATGAACCCAGGTGATGCTAAGAAAAAAGGCATCAAAGATGGGGACCTAGTACGAGTGTTTAACGACCGCGGGCAATTATTAGCAGGAGCCGTTCTTATGGACAGCTATGCGCCAGGTGTGGTTCGTATCGAAGAAGGTGCTTGGTATGGCCCTATGAACGAAAAAGTAGGTGCCTTAGATACCTATGGCGATCCAAACACATTAACTCAAGACATTCCGACTTCTGAGCTTGCACAGGCAACATCAGCCAATACCTGCTCTGTTGATTTTGAGAAGTTTACTGGGAAAGTTCCACCTGTTACCTCATTCGGTGGACCGATTGAAGTGAGCTAATTACTCTCTGCAATTAACATAATTCAATGCCAATCCAACAGGGTTGGCATTTTTGTATTAAAATCCAAGTAGATAGTACAGATAAACAGACAGTACGTAGAAATAGAATAAATAGATAGTACAGAATAATCGTTACTAGCAGTCATTGCTCATTTCTCATTGGCCTAAAATAAACCGAGAGGTAAGTCGCCGTTATGCCGCAAATCATTACTTTAGCTTGCCAGCGCGAGGTATCGGTTCTCAATAATGATCTCTCAGTGTCCTTGGCTAACCAGGAGCTCACCTTTCGTTTTATTGGACTTCACAACAATCCAATTCCAAGTGACTACCGATTGTTTACCATGCCTTTCGATTTTGAACTGTCGGCGACCTTGCTCGGTGATGGTTTTCAGATGCTAGCTCAGACTTCAGGAAGTTGTGATAATCCAATAGAAATAGGTCGTTGTGCAGACAACGATGCGAGTTATCGAATTTACCCACAAACCGAGGCTAAGCGTTATTATAACTATCTCGTCATAGAAGACTCTGCGGGATATACCTTGTTAGGCTTTACCAGCTGCCATCGATTTGCAGGGTATTTTCAAATCATCAATCAGGAAGGCAAACGCACTATCTCGGCGAATATAGATGGTGAGAAAACGTACCCACTTGACTGGGATAGCCAAAGGCTTGAATCTGTTGCTGTGCTCAGCGGGCCTTCTCTGTCTTTACTGTTTGAAGAGTATTCTCAGCTCATTAAACATCATCATCCGACTAAATCCACGTTGACACAAAAGTCACCGATTGGCTGGTGCTCTTGGTATGCGTATTACGATGCCGTAACAGAGAACAACATAGCTCATAATGTAAAGGCGATGAAACTGGATCTTTCTTATATAGATTGGGTGTTATTGGACGACGGATACCAGGCGTTTATGGGTGACTGGTTAACCCCATCGTCGAAGTTTTCTCACGGCGTAAAAGCGATGATTCAAGCGATCATCAAACAGGGGAAGAAACCGGCTATTTGGTTAGCGCCTTTTATCGTAGAACCCAAGTCTGCGCTATTCAAACAACACCCAGACTGGTTTGTCCGACACGAATCTGGTGAGCTGCTCAAAGCTGAAGATGTGACTTATGGCGGTTGGCGCTGTACGCCTTGGTATGTGCTGGATACATCAAATACCGAAGTGCAAGACCACCTAACTCACATTTTTAAAACGATGCATGAAGATTGGGGCGTGCAGCTTTTTAAACTCGATGCGAATTATTGGGGCACATTAAAAGGAAAGCGTGACCAAACGGGTGTAACAGGGATTCAAGCGTATCGAATGGGGATGAAAGCTATAGAGAAGGGAGCCGGAGACGCATGGATACTCGGTTGTAATGCACCCATGTGGCCATCATTGGGTCTGGTCGATGCAATGCGGGTCTCTGATGACGTAGAACGGTCTCCCGCTCGTTTTTGTCAGATTGCCCAAGAAACCTTTTTCCGCAGTTGGCAACATCGCCAGCTTTGGCATATTGACCCAGACTGCGCGACCTTTGTCTCACTCGCCAATCAGTCTACAGAGCGCCAGTATTACGATTTTCATCGTACCGCTCTATTGGCAAGTGGAGGTTTACTTCTTTCAGGGGATCCACTTCCAGAGCTTACTCCTTATGCTAAGTCGAGCTTGACCAAGCTTGTGCTGCGGCAAAAACACAATCAAAAAGCGTCGAAGTTCACATCGTTATCGCTTTCCCATGCGTTTCTCCCGATAACGGACAGAAACGATCTGCATTGCTTATTCAATTATCACTCTGAACTCGAAGAGTTTACGTTAACGTCCAAACAAGCGGTCTATTGGTACGATTATTGGTCGGGTAAAAAGCTGACGTCAAAGCCAACAAATGCACTTCAAATCAGTTTAGAAAAAGGTCCAAGTAGTCGGGCGATCATTACCGCGATTGCTAAGTGAACCCCGATTCCTGAGTAAAAACGGATGGATAAATAAATGGATAATCACACAAGCTGAAATCTTTGTGGGTTACTCAAATAGAAAGAAATATCCATAGCCGATAATAAAGGCGGGGATCACTGAGTAAATCGTTGCCATCAAGGCGGCTTTTGGTGCAAGAGCGATTGCAGGAAACAACGCGTCACCATCGTTTGAAATAGAA
>NZ_JBNGCJ010000542.1:0-4495 GCF_049974785.1 Vibrio genomosp. F10 str. 9ZD137 | reverse complement strand
CCGGAACCGTACCAAAGAGTAAGAGTTGCGGATGACTTTGAGCAAGCGAACCAAACAGGACGATTGCCAGCGCTGCACCTAACGAAGCACCAGCACTCACCCCGATAATTCCAGGATCAGCAAGCGGGTTGCGAAACAAACCTTGCATTACGGTCCCGCATAGCGCCAAAATCGCGCCAACTGCAATGGCTAATAGAGTGCGGGGAAGACGAATTTGCTGAATCACCAAAGTAATGTGCGTTGGTATTTCCACGTTACGTAATGACGCTGGAATCAAGGCATGCAGACTATCGAGCAGTGAGATATTCATTGGCCCTATCGCAACAGAGCTGATCACGGCGAAGTAAAGTGCGACCAACCCAATAATAAATAGAGTGGTGGTTGGAGCGCGAGAAAAGCTGGAAACAGACATGATGAATTACTTATTAATTAAGTGTAATGGATTGATTGAGTGTAAAGTGCTGATTGAGCTTCTTAGCCAGCTCAATGCTTTGCAGGCCAAATCCACCAATCAAAGCGCTACTTGGAACAGAGATGATTTGTTGGTTTTTTCCTGCTGGAGTCGCGGCCAATAACGGAAGCTTTTTAATGATGTTGTCTTGCCCGCCAAAGCTCTCGATGGTTCGTTCACTGACTAGGATGTAATCTGGCTGTAGGGCGATGATCGCTTCATATGAGAGCGGCTTGTAAGACTCGATCATGTCTGAGGCTGGGTTCTTAGCGCCAGACAGTGAAATAATGGTATCAACAGGGGTGTTGGTACCAGCCGCGGTTGCAGGACGATCTTTACTCAGCATTAAGAAAATCACATTAGGTGGTGTGCTTAAGGAGCCTTGTGATAAAAACTCAATATCGCTAAGCACCGAACGCTTGAGCTGTTCTGCTTGTTGCTGCTTACCGGTTATTTCTGCAATGGTATCAATACGCTGATTAAGCGCTGATAATGAATTTTCTGATGACAACGTCAATACCTCTACATTGCTTGCTGTGATGAGCTTTAATGTGGTTTCTGGCCCCATTTCAGGCGAGCCAATGAGGTGAGTAGGGTTGAGCGCCATAAGGCCTTCCGCTGACAGCTGTCGGTGATAGCCAACCTGAGCAATACCGGTTCCTTGAAGATAACTTTTACTGGTGGAATCTGCGGCAACTAAGTAATCCTCAGCGTTGAGTGCGAAAAATAGCTCTGTGATATTGGCCCCTGCGCTGACGATACGTTCTTGTGCGTGAGCAGAAAAAGAAACACTAAGCTGGAAAACACTAAGCAGTAATACGGTATTAAATGTGGTGAACAATTGAGTCATGGTTATTTCTCTTCATCCATAATGATGCTGGTGGCGTTCATGTCATTTTTTTGCATGAAAGCCAGGAGTTGAAGCATTTTTTCGACGGGCACGTTTTTATCAGAGCCAATCACAAGTGAGCGTTTTGGGTACTGATTCGACACATCGATTAACGCTTGCGTGAAGGTATCCCAATCTTGAAATGTTTGTTTTTCAATGGCCCAGTTAGGCGCGTCGAGCATAAGATTAATTGCGATGACGTCGGAATCCACATCGGTGAGTACGGTTTGCTCGTTAGTCGTGGGGATGTCGACATCCATGGTTTTAATGTCAATATTTGCAGTCAATAACAAGAACACCATGACGATAAAAATAATATCAAGCAGCGGAGTTAGGTCGGGCTTTAGATCTTCAGCACCGATGTTTGAATGCATCTTGCTAGTGATCATGCGGCTTGCTTTCCGTTCTTTTCAGGTGCTTGTTCGGTACATGATGCGGGTGCTGACCGATCTTCTGATGCCGAATCTGATGATAAGCATGATGAGACAGAAGATTGCTGCGTTGATCCTGCGCCACATTCTTTTTGCATGCCCTTCTTATCTACTTCGAAATACACCCCTTCTAAAAGCAGATTACAGTGGTTTAGGCCATGTTCAATTTTGTTGAGTGTGTTGTCTGCCCATAAGTGAAAAAGCTGCGCTGCGATGATGGCAGGTAACGCAATCAATAAACCCGCAGCTGTTGTCGACATGGCAAGTCCTAATCCTTTGGCAAGCAAAGAGGGTTCAATAGAGCCTTGAAAATCACCAAGGGTTTTAAACATCTCAATGAGGCCTAAGACGGTGCCAAGTAGCCCAACTAAAGGCGCAATAACACCAATGATAGACAGTACTTTCAGCCCTGAGGTATAGGAGTGGCGTTTTTTCTGTAGCCAGATAGAAACCGCTTCTTCTCGAAGTGATTTAGTAAAATAGCGGTGCCCAAGTAGCATGCCTGCCCCTTGTTCAAGGGTGTGTTTCTTTGCGGTGAGTGTTTGTGAAAAGGCATCTACTTTTTGTGCATCGTTCATATCAAGCTGACGCAGTGAGCACAGTAACGATTTACTATGGGTCCGTGTATTCAGTAATAAGAATACGCTTCGTTCCAGTAAGATCATGACGACAATCATAGACATAATGGTCAGTGGCCATGTCATCATGCCAAGCTGAGAGTGAATAGAGTTAAGAATATGCATAATCAATGTAATTTGAAGTTAATAGGAATTTGAACTCGATGAGCGATGGCTTGCCCGTCATTTTTGTGGTGACGAAATTGCCACTCTGATATCCCTTTGAGTGCCGCACTGTCGAGTATTTGATGACCGGATGAACTCACGATCGTCAATTTTGTTTGATCGCCTTCTGGGTCAAGCCACACTTCAACCAATACCACTCCTTGAATGTTACGGCGCTTGGCACTGCGTGGGTAATCAATGGCTGACGGCCTGGTTTCAAACGTTGGCTTTTTCACCAACTTAGGCGCTGCGGGTGCGGTGTTATTGGCCGCTGTCACAGGTTCAATGGTTCTTTCTGACTTTTCATTCACTGCTCGATTTTCGTTAATTACTCGCTTTTTTTCCGTCACTGAAACGGGTTCTGCTTGTTCCTGTTTTTCCTTTTCGGTCACCACTTGTTTGGTCACCCTATGTGTCGGTGAAGCGATGACAGGCTCAGGTTCGGTCGCTGTTTTTACTTTTTCTACTGTTGCTTTTTTAACTGGAATGGCTTTTTTAACCGAACTCGGTTTTTCAACAGTAATAGGTTTTTCAATCGCCTGCTTTGGCTCTTTTTGTGCGGGTAGATCCGTCTTCTTCACCACCGTGGTTACTTTGGGTTTTTCTGGTTTTGGATTAAGTTCAGTTGGCGGTTTTTTTTCAGCAGTAGACATCGTAGCGCCCTTGACCACTTGCGAAGGAGCAGCAACAAATTGAATACTGACGGCTTGGCCCAACGGGGTCTCCATTGGTGACGTTATGGTTGAAACACTTAAAGGTTTATAGCTGGCTGAAAATGCAACACTATGAATTGTCAGTGAAAGTCCAGCAAAGATGGCGTACCGTTTGAGGTCCATTTTTGCTCCTTGAGATGAGTTTGATCGTTGAGAGGCTTTTATTATCCATCAAACGCGAATGAGATCAATTATTATTTGCATTTCTTTTTGATAAGTATATCATCCAGTAAAATTCGCTCTACCTAAGCAAATCAAAGAACCAAAGATTATGTTTTTAATTGATACATCTGATCCAGATTTAGTGGGTCGCTCGACCCCAGATCCCCTTCGGTACGCGTTTAGCCGAAAAAAAGGGGCACATGCTGGTGGGCGTATGGACGTCATTGAACCCAATCAGGTTCAGAGTCGACTCCAAAATGCTCTGGAGCTATCTAATACTCAAACTCATCCCCGAACAACGAACGGGCGATGTTTATATATTCATATCCCTTTTTGCCGAGTGCGTTGTACCTACTGTAATTTTTTCCAATACGCCTCTTCAAAGCAGTTAATGAATCGTTATTTTGAGGCGCTTGTTAAAGAGATACAGTGGAAATCCTCATTTAGTTGGTCTCAATCGGCACCATTCCAAGCGGTGTATGTTGGAGGCGGCACGCCAACTGATCTGTCGTCCCAACAACTAAAAGAACTTGGCCAGTTACTGCGTTCTTCGTTTCCGTTAACCCGTGATTGTGAAATAACCCTGGAAGGACGAGTGAATCGCTTCAACGATGAAAAATTCGAAGCGGCATTGGAAGGCGGATTCAACCGATTCTCTTTTGGTGTTCAGAGTTTTGACAATACGGTTCGTCTGGCAGCTAAACGTCTTGATAAGCGAGACTATGTGATGGAACGATTGCAATCCATGGTGAGTTATAACGCTGCACCGATTGTGATTGATTTGCTCTACGGCTTGCCGCATCAAACGTTAGACAATTGGCGACAGGATCTTGAAAGCTATCTGGAATCGGGCGTTGATGGCGTTGATTTGTATCAGCTGATCGAGATGAAAGGCTTGCCAATGGAACAGATGGTTAATCAAGGGCGTTTGCCTATGCCTGCTGACACGGCAATGAAAGCCTCTATGTTTCAAATGGGTGTCGAATTTATGGCTAAGCACCATCAAAGGAGGCTGAGTGTTAATCACTGGGCTTCGGGTAATCGTGAAGCTCGGAAGAGCGGTTCAG
>NZ_JBNGCJ010000541.1:0-7892 GCF_049974785.1 Vibrio genomosp. F10 str. 9ZD137 | reverse complement strand
CGCTCTTCCGATCTTGGCAGGCGTACAAAGCCTTGAGCTCAATACGATCGAGATCGGTACAAACACATTGAATGATGGATAAATGTTTCATCTGTACCTCCTAACTAAATAATAAATCCGAAGAAAATTGTGTAGCAGAGTCTCTGCTCACGATTAAATTCTATGCAATTGAGATAATAATTCAACCATTATAAATTGATTAATAAAAAAACAATGTATTCCTCCATTTAGAACGCTATGCCACTAAAAAACCAACACATTCACACAGTGAATAACAAATAATCAACATAATGATGTATTAAAAAAAGCCACAATGACTACGTTGTGGCTTTAATACATTCTAATTCAGCTTGTTATGCTTAAGACATCGCATCTTCTGTGATCAAATTATGTTTGTTCAATAACCGGTACATAGTAGCACGCGATACTCCGAGCTCTTTTGCAGCAATCGATACTTGCCCCGAGTGAGACTCTAACACCAATAAGAGTGCGTCTCTTTCACTGCGCTCTCGAATGCTCTTTAAACTACGTCGACCATCATGTCGTTTCGGCAGATCCAATTGAGACTCGTCGATCATAACGTTATCAGACATCAAGACAATGCGTTTGATTTGATTCATTAGCTCTCGTACATTTCCTGGCCAGTGATAACGTGTTAAGTCTCTGATCGCATCTTCAGAAAAACTTCGAGCTTGAGCATTAAATTCTTTTGAATACTCTTGCAGGAAATGGCGAGCAAGTAGAGCAACATCGCCCGCTCTTTCTTTTATGCTAGGGACATTAATCCGCAGCACATTAATGTAGTGATAGAGTTCTTCATTAAAATCACCATCAATCAGTGCTTTTTCGATATCAGAAGAATTCGCCGCTAAAATTCTTACATCCACTTCTTTACGGCCATCAGGCGTATCCACGACCCCTTCTTGTAAAAAACGCAGTAAATTCAATTGCTGAGACTTAGGTAAGGTTAAAATATCGTTCAGCAGAATCGTGCCACCGTCCGCCTTTTCAAGCATCGATACTTGAGTACCATCTTCTTGGTTAATGCCAAAAAAATCACACTCAATACGTCTTTCTGACATAGCACGACAATTCACCGAAATAAATTCTTGTTGAGATCGTGCTGATGTCTTGTGCACCGCCTTTGCAACGGTCTCCTTACCCGTACCACTTTCCCCGTAGATCAAAATGGATACGTCCGTTGGGCCAACACGTTTGATTTGATCTCGTAGGCGTTTCATTGGAATCGAATCACCAATAAGCCCCATATCACTCATTGAGCCATAATTTGGCCACACTTTTTTCTCGAGTTTTAACATACCAAGTTGGTGTCCTATGGTATTCAAAAGCTGAGCGTCAGGGATAGGAGAAGTGAAAAAATCAATACAGAAGTTAACAATAAACTGGCAAATGGTATCAGAGCTCAGTTGTGATTCACGGATAAATGCAAGCCAACGAACTTGCTTGTGCTTACTGACTAAGTTAGCGATACCATTGAGACTAAACTCGTCATGACTCAAGTCCACAATGCCGATACATGGGCCGGTCTCACTAAAAAGCGCATCAGCCTTACGTAAATCTGCACATGAAGTACAACGCCAACCAACTTGCTCTAGTACCGAAAGCCAGGGTTCATGTGTCCCACCAACAACGACAAGTGAACCTGGGACAGAATCCATACGGAATTGGCTACCCATTATTATGTTCCTTATATTGATTTTTTAAATTTATATCTAAGCCGTGAATACCTAACGGTAGTAGCCGTTACATTATCGAGACTGGCCGAGATAATCTGTCTCAATACTTAGACTAGGCCCCGAATAATCATTTATACAACTATTTTGGTCACATACATTCAAGTTAACTATAAAATCACGCGCATAAAACCATAATCTTCGTTAATTTCGACGCTTGTCAGTAAAAAAAAGCCACCCGAAGGTGGCTTTTTTTAGTTATTGATAAACAAGGAGTTAATGACGGATAATCTTTAAATCAGATCGCCACTGACGAACGCCTTACGACTGTGGACGCATTGCCGGGAACAAGATCACGTCACGGATTGTGTGCGTGTTTGTAAATAGCATCGCTAGACGGTCGATACCGATACCTTGACCCGCTGTTGGCGGTAGGCCGTGCTCTAGTGCAGTAATGTAGTCTGCATCGTAGTACATCGCTTCGTCATCACCCGCGTCTTTCGCGTTAACTTGCGCTTTGAAACGCTCGTCTTGGTCTTGTGCATCGTTAAGCTCAGAGAAACCGTTCGCTACTTCACGGCCACCGATGAAGAACTCAAAACGGTCTGTGAAGAATGGGTTGTCATCGCTACGACGTGCTAGAGGAGAAATGTCCGCTGGGTAGCCAGTGATGAACGTTGGTTGAATTAGCTGAGGCTCAGCCGTTTCACCAAAGATCTCTTCTAGAAGCTGACCACATGTCCAGAACGTTTCTACGTCTACGTGTACAGATTTTGCGATAGCAACCATCTTCTCACGGTCTTGTAGATCTGCTTCTGTTAGCGCTTGAATCTCAGCGTGCTCAGGGTTGTAGTTTTTGATTGCATCGAACATGCTCATGCGAGCGTAAGTACCACCGAACTCAACCGTTTCGTCACCGTAAGGCATAGAAGTAGAACCAAGAACGTCCATTGCTGCCGTGCTTAGCATCTCTTCTGTCAGATCCATAAGGTCTTTGTAGTCAGAGTACGCTTGGTAGAATTCCATCATAGTGAATTCTGGGTTGTGACGTGGAGATAGACCTTCGTTACGGAAGTTACGGTTGATCTCGAATACACGGTCAAAACCACCCACCACTAGACGCTTAAGGTAAAGCTCTGGTGCAACACGTAGGTACATGTCGATGTCTAGTGCATTGTGGTGAGTGATGAATGGACGTGCAGTTGCGCCACCCGGGATCACGTGCATCATTGGCGTTTCAACTTCTAGGTAGCCTTTCGCGCTCATGAAGTTACGGATTGAAGATACAAGCTTAGAACGCACGATGAATGCATTACGAGAGTCTTCGTTCACGATTAGGTCAACGTAACGCTGACGGTAACGCATCTCTTGGTCAGTGAGACCGTGGAACTTTTCTGGTAGAGGACGAAGTGCTTTAGTCAGCAATTCAAACTCTTCCATGTTCACGTAAAGATCGCCTTTACCCGATTTATGAAGCGCACCTTTAACACCAATGATGTCACCGATATCTAGGCCTTGGTACTTCTCTTTCAGTACTTTTTGTACGTCTTTCGCTGCGTATGCTTGGATACGACCAGAAGTTTCTTGAATCGCAAGGAATGGACCACGCTTCGCCATGACACGACCAGCGATTGCAACAATGTGGTTCAGCTCTTCTAGCTCTTCCTTAGTCTTCTCACCAAATTCCGCTTGCAGATCAGCAGCAAGACTGTCACGACGAAAATCGTTTGGGTGACCATTCGCACTGCAATTCTTGCGGATGTGATCTAATTTTCCACGACGCTCTGCAATGAGTTTGTTCTCTTCAGGTGAAGCAGCTTCTTGTGTATTTTCGTTTTGAGTAGCATCAGTCATTTTCAATGGACCCTATCTGTCGGTAAAGCTTATAAACCTGATTTCAGGCTAGCTTCAATAAATTTGTCTAAGTCACCGTCAAGAACCGCTTGTGTATTGCGGTTTTCAATGCCGGTGCGTAAATCTTTAATGCGAGAATCATCCAACACGTAAGAGCGAATCTGGCTGCCCCAACCGATATCAGATTTCGTTTCTTCACTCGCTTGTTTTTCCGCATTCTGCTTTTGGATCTCAAGTTCAAAAAGCTTAGCTCGCAGCTGCTTCATCGCTTGGTCTTTGTTTTTATGTTGAGAACGATCGTTCTGACACTGCACAACGGTATTGGTTGGCACGTGAGTAATACGTACCGCAGATTCAGTCGTGTTAACGTGTTGCCCACCAGCGCCAGAAGCGCGGTAAACATCGATACGTAAATCAGAAGGGTTAATGTCGATCGTAATGTTGTCATCAATCTCTGGGTAAATAAACGCAGAAGCAAATGAAGTATGACGACGGCCGCTTGAATCAAATGGAGATTTACGAACCAAACGGTGTACGCCCGTTTCCGTGCGCAGCCAACCATAAGCATACTCACCAGAGATACGTATTGTTGCGCCTTTCAGGCCTGCAACATCACCATCAGAAACTTCAATCACTTCCGTCTTAAAGCCTTTCGCTTCAGCCCAACGCAAATACATGCGTAACATCATTGATGTCCAGTCTTGAGCCTCTGTGCCGCCCGAGCCTGACTGCAAGTCAATGTAGCAATCTGAAGCGTCGTGATCACCTGAAAACATACGACGGAATTCAAGTTTGCCTAACTTGGCTTCAAGCTCAGCAAGTTCCGGTTCAATTTCATCAAAAGTTTCTTGATCGCCTTCTTCAACCGCAAGCTCCAACAAACCATCGACATCTTCAACCCCTTGGTCAAGCAAGTCGATCGTTTCTACTATCGCTTCAAGTGATGCACGTTCTTTACCAAGTGCTTGCGCACGATCCGGGTCGTTCCATACATCCGGTTGTTCTAGTTCTGCGTTTACTTCTTCTAGACGCTCTTTTCTTGCGTCATAGTCAAAGGTACCCCCTCAGGATATTTGTGCGCTCAGACACATCCTGAAGACGGTTTTTAATAGGATTGATTTCAAACATTTTAGCTCATCATTTGTGAGTAGAATTTAACCGAGAAAGTTTACTGAAAAATGTGATGAAGATACAGAAAAAACCGAGGTGAAATAGAAATAAAAAAGGCCGATGTTTTCATCGGCCTTTTTCAATTCATCATGCACAGAAAGCCTATAGAACGGTATCTTCTACGAAGACTTGATCAACGGCTTTACCAATAAAGAACATGCATATAATCGAAGCGAAAGTAGGAAGCACCCACCCCATTCCAACTTCAAACAGCGGTAGCATATTTAATGCTGAAACATCGATCCCGGCCACTTTTGCAGCATCAATAAGGGCAAAGATTAATGCTACAAGCACCACAACACGATAAGCCACAACCGGATTTGGCAGCTTTTCACGCACAAACGCTAGCACAACAAGTGCAATAGCTACGGGATAAAGAGCAAAAAGAACAGGTACAGAGAGGGAAATCAGCTGAGATAGACCCACATTCGCGACAAGTGCGCAAATTCCACCAATAATCAGAACCCACTTCTTATAAGACAATGACGTTAACGAGCTGAAGTAATCTGAACAAGCAGAAATCAAGCCAATTGCCGTGGTTAGACACGCCAATAATACAATCACCGACAAGACCAGTTGCCCATAAGGACCAAACAGCGCTTGAACGTACAAGCTTAAGACCACGCCACCGTTATCCGCCCCTGAAGCCACGACCGCACTGGTTGCCCCCAAGTAAAAAAGAGAAATATAGACAAAGGCTAAACCCGCAGCTGCGATGCACGCGGCACTGATCAAATATTTTGCCGTCGCGCTGCGTTCAGTGATCCCTTTGCTACGCAGAGCATCAACAATCAACATACCAAACATCAGCGAGCCAAACGTGTCCATCGTGTTATACCCTTCCAGGAAACCTTTGGTTAACGGTTGTGTCGCATACTCACCTTGAGCGGCAAGCATTTCGCCTTGTGGATCAACAAATACCGCCACCGCTAGAATGATCAAGCCAATGAATAGGACAGGCGTCAATACCTTACCAATCACATCGATAAGACGGCCTTGTGACCAAGCAAAGAACATAGCGATAGCAAAAAAGGCCGTGGAAAACAGGGCTAAGTCGACTTGGCCAGCATCAGTTAAAAAGGGGCGAACTGCCATCTCGTAGGCAACTAATCCAGTACGAGGGGCAGCAAAAGCAGGACCGATGATGATAAAAATAAGTACAGCGATAAGCGTTGCAGCGCGCACTGGTAGATCTTTCGTCAGATGTCCCCAAGAGCCTCCGACTTTCGCCACAGCGATGATGGTGATAAGCGGCAATCCGACCGCGGTGGCAAGAAATCCAATCATCGCAGGCATTAGGTTTTCACCGGCTAACTGCCCTGCCAATGGTGGAAATATAATGTTGCCTGCCCCTAAGAAAAAAGCAAACAGCATAAAGCCTACGGCTATAATATCTGTCAATTTTAAAGTCTGCTTCACAGCTAACCCTTACTATAATGTTGAACGATGTTATGTTTGCGTATTGTTGCTTTATCAGCACAATACCCTTTTATTTGGTCGCGAATAATGACGAAACCCTTATCAATTGGCAACCTCTGAGAGGTAAACACCATATTAATCTGCATTTTTATCTACAATGCAGTCAATAACACCATGCTTAGACAGATTAGCAGAACATAACAAAGAACAATCCGGCTACTTGCATGAAAACAAATAGCATAAAAAACCAAACATTAAATTAACAACAGACACTTTTACCAACAAAGAGTGTTTTAACGGAATTATCATGAAATGTAGCACGTTAAAAACTAAGGGATTCAAATTTAAGCAGTTTTCTATTGAAGGTGGCCGTTCCGGCATGCCAGTGAGTACCGATGGGATTTTATTAGGCGCTTGGTCAAACCTCGACCTTATGAACACATGCCTGGATATAGGAACTGGAACCGGACTGTTATCTTTAATGGCAGCGCAAAGGCATAACACATTAGCCATCACTGCCATTGATATTGATCGTCACGCGATTGAGAGTGCGCAGCATAATTTTAGACAATCACCATGGGATGACCGCTTACAACTGATTGAAGGGGACATTCTCAAGGCTCCCATGACCGCGCTTTTTGATGGCATCATCTGCAATCCGCCATACTTCAATTCAGGAGAGCAATCACACCATACGCAACGAGCCATCGCCAGACATACCGATACTCTTGATCATCATGCATTACTTGAGCGTTCTTATGCACTAACCACCCCCTTAGGAACCGCCAACTTCATTTTGCCCATTTATGAAGGTCATCAACTTATTGCCAAAGCGAAACCACTCAATTGGCACGTTACCCGACTCTGTTATGTAAAGACGACTGAGCAGAAAACAGCATCTAGGCTATTGATAGAAATAAGTAAAATGAAAACAGAGTTAGAAGAAACACACCTTGTCATTCACCAAGATGGGCAATACAGTAAAGAATTTCACTCATTGACTGAGAACTTTTATCTCAAGATGTAGAAATATCATGTGATCATAATCACTAATACATCTATAATATCCGACCTAATTTTTGCCATAACACGCCTATCGGCTTGTGGAGATACTACAGTGATCAGAACTTTTGCTGACCTTGATCTAGATGAAACCCTTATTACAGCGATAGAAGAGCTGGGGTTTGAGCGCCCAACGCAAATTCAAGAAGATGCGATCCCACAAGCTCTAGATGGCAAAGACATTCTTGCCTCTGCACCGACAGGAACAGGTAAAACCGCTGCTTTTTCACTTCCAGCGTTGCAATACCTGATTGATTTTCCTAGAAAAAGACCAGGGCCTGCTCGTGTATTGATCCTAACACCAACACGAGAGCTAGCGATGCAGGTAGCCGATGAAGCTCGTGCGTTGGCTAAAAACACACGCTTGAATGTCTTCACTATTACAGGCGGTGTTCAGTATCAGGAACATGCTGATATTCTTGCTCAAACGCAAGATATCGTGGTGGCCACACCGGGTCGCTTGATGGAATACATTGAATCAGAGCGCTTTGACTGCCGTGCGATTGAATGGCTTATTCTCGATGAAGCTGACCGCATGCTAGACATGGGATTTGCGCCTGTTGTCGATAGACTGGCGGCTGAGTGTCGCTGGCGCAAACAAACCCTACTCTTCTCTGCAACACTTGAAGGCCGAGGTGTGGAAGGCTTTACTGCTGATCTTTTAAAAAACCCAGCAGAGATCGGAAGAGCGGT
>NZ_JBNGCJ010000540.1:0-14558 GCF_049974785.1 Vibrio genomosp. F10 str. 9ZD137 | reverse complement strand
CGGGCACTGTTAAATCGCGAATGGTCACTGTACCCACAACATGGTGGTGGGAATAGGGAATTTGGGTGGTTGGCATAAAGGGAACTATTTCCCGTACCTTCAGAGTCCCAATGGCAAACAGCTGTTTTTGCGCATTTAGGGTAAACATCAGCATACCTTGAGATTGATTTGCTTTACTTGGGGTCTTTGCCATGATGTGTCTCGAATATGAACCGACTACTGATAATAGTAACTCATTTTGGATACTGAGCAATGCAAACTCATGCACTAAATAGTAACAGTAGAATGTTTATTGATCTGGTTCGGTAAATTCGCAGGATGAACATCTCGATATGTTAGGGTAGAATTGCGGCCTACACGGGATAAGGTCTACACAGCAGAGAGTAAACATGGCAAGCACCGCAGCAGCACTTCATATTTTAGTGAAGCATAAAGAGCAAGCAGAAGACATTATTAAGCAACTGAAAAAAGGGGCTAAATTCCAAACGTTAGCGAAAAAATACTCAAGCTGTCCTTCAGGTAAAAAAGGCGGAGACTTGGGCGAGTTTCGTAAGGGGCAGATGGTGCCAGCGTTTGATAAAGTGTGCTTTAGCGGTGAAACTTTAGTCCCCCATCTAGTGAAGACCAAATTTGGCTGGCATGTTGTGAAAGTGCTGTATCGGACTTGATCATTTCGTATTCGATTTGCAAAAAGTGAATTTTAAAAAGCGAGCGTGTAACTCGCTTTTTTGCCATTTATGGATTGGATCATGACTCATCCTAGTTTGATTAGTCGGGATCAATCACAGAACCAGACTAGATTGTTTAAAAAATACTCGGTAATGTGGAAAGGCATTATTATCTATCTTTGGAGTTACTTTTGAACCTTTCGCATATCAAAGCGGTTATTTTTGATCTCGATGGCACGCTCGTCGATTCTAGACTGGATTTTGACCAGTTGAGGCAGCAGTTAGGGTTTCCGCAAGGAGAGCCCATTCTTGAATACATTGAACAAATGACCTGCGAGAAAGAACAAGAATTAGCCCATAAAATTGTGTCAGATTTTGAAATCTCAGCCGCCCACACTGCTGACTTAATGCCTGGAGCGTTAGAGCTTATCAATGCGTTACATCGTTTGGGTTACCCGACAGCGATATTGACTCGCAACATTAAACAGGCCAGTCAAATGATGATAGAAAACCTAGGTTTGCCGATAGATTTGTTACTCACTCGGGAAGACTGCGAACCGAAACCTAGCCCTGAGGGATTGTTTATTATTGCGGATAAACTCGGATTACCAACCAGGGATTTGATTTATGTGGGGGACTACAAGTTTGATTTGGATACAGCGAAGAACGCCAATATGCTGAGTTGTCTTTTCGATAGAGAGGGTAACAGCCCATACCAAGAAGAAGCTGATGTGGTCATTAGGGACCTTGAGCAACTGTTGCCAATGCTTAGATTTCAAATATAAATAACGTTTTAAACGTAAATATGTGGTGCTTAGTGACTAAGTGGTTGCCTTTTATCTTGTGACAAATGTGTTAAATAGGGATAATTGAATTCCTCTCTACCCTACATTAGGTTTTACATGTTCATTTTTTACCGTCTTTTAAAACTTGCGATAATTTGCGCAGTGTTTCTCACTGTGTTCGATTTGATTGCATTCGGCGAAATCACTTGGGTCGAGCGTTTAATGGGTGAACTGGGCTTATAGGCGGCCCTTCGCTCTGTGCTCATTCGCTAATCACAACACGGTTTCTCCCCGTTTTTTTTGCGTTGTATAGCGCTTTATCTGCTCGGTCAATGGCGGATTCCCAGTGTTCGTCTTCTCTTAATTCGCTGACCCCAAAACTAGCGGAGCAAAACTCCTTATTACTCGGCAGCATAGAGGTTCTAGCAATAACGTTCTTTAGTTTTTCGGCAACTATTTTCGCGTCTGGCCCAGAGGTTTCAGGCAGCAACACCAAAAACTCTTCTCCGCCGTAGCGAAAAGAAAAGTCATTACTACGCGTTTCTACTTGCAGGATTCGACCTATATCCCGCAATACTTTATCACCAGCTTGATGCCCATAGACATCGTTTATGTGTTTAAATCTATCTATATCGATAAGAAGTATCGATAGCGAGTGTTTATATCGATGAGTTCGAGCCGCTTCTTTAGGGACGAGATCCTCCAACGCTCTTCGGTTATAGAGTTTCGTGAGTTCGTCTTTGAGCGATGAGTCGTAAATGGTGGCAACCAAGCGGCCCGTCAACATCCAGGTAATCGCGAAGCCAATAAAGATAACCAAGAGAAGGATGGTGAGAAAGGAGAGTTGCTGAACTAAGTCTGCGGCCATGAAGTCATCAATACGCTGGCCAAAAGGCAATCGAATCAGTCGGAACAGAGAATAGAAGGCATAGATCAATAAGCCGACAGACAGTAAATGTTTGGATGGCGCAATGTCTTCCGTCATGCCTTGATAGTTGGCATAGAAGGCCAGCAGGCTTATAGCTCCTGTATACGTTGCCATGATAGCGATGCGAGCTTCGGTAGACACAGAGAAATAAGTGAAGTACGTCAACCCAATAATAACGATTGGAAAAAAGCTATAGCCAATATTCGCAATGGCAACAGGGTAGCCTCTAATGCGACAGACACCGTGTAAAATCAGCGTAAAACTCAGAGCAATAATAGAGTTAGCCAATATTTTCGACAGCCATAGCGTGGTGTGATTGCCGAAACTAAGGAGAAGAAAACCAGTCCCCAATAATAGCAGTGCGAGCGCCATAATATTGATACCGCGAATAGTAGGCTGTAGCCTTTGAACAAGCGCAAGACTAATGGCATATGTGAAAGAAAGTAATACACAAATGACAGATAGAGTGGGGATATCAAACTCGATCAACATTCAGCTCCCAAGCAGTAGTGGTATTGTTTAGTTTAGGCCATAGTGAGCTGTTTAGGCGGTTTGACGTTATCTTTTGTTTCATTAGCCACGTTGAAAAGAGAGGCTTTGTTTCACTAAACAGGAAATGAGGTTTGATTTCTCCCGTTTTTCTTAGACTGATAGAGACATTTATCGGCCACGACAAAAGGTGCCGTATCTTGTCGCAATGAAAAGAGACTATTAGGGTAGCTCACCCCTACTGAAACCGTAATGTTGAGTTCTCCAGCATCGGTTTGGTAAGGGGATGCATTCACTATTTTGAGTAACGACTCAACACGACTATGAATATCATCGGTTTCTTTTATTAGACACAAAAACTCTTCACCACCCCAGCGAATCAGCAACTCATCAGCTCGAATCTCTTTTTTCAAACGTTTGGCTGTTTTGATCAATACTTGATCGCCAACATCGTGCCCATATTGGTCATTGATGTTTTTGAACCAGTCTAGGTCGATTAAAACCACTCGATATTGAGATGAACGGTTGAGTACCGAGCCTGATTCAATTTCCTTTTGGTAGTAACGGCGATTATTAGCCCCAGTCAGCGGATCCTGATACGAGTAGTTTTGCAATTCAATATTATGGTTTTTAATGGCGATGGATCTACGTATTACAAAGGCGAGCACGAGAATCGCGACGACAATCCATATGAACAGTATCTTAAAACGCAGTTTTTCTTCGTTGAGTTGCAATTCACTGAGCTGGTTTTGTACGTTTAATAGATTTCGTTCTTGTTGTACTTCTTGGGTTCCGAAAGCAAATTCCAATGCATAAATCTCATTGGTAAACTGCGCTCGTTCTTTCGCATTATATTCTTTATAAATGCTGAGCGCCTGGGCTGTATCTCCTAACTGTTCATATATCTCAGCTTTTGTCTGGTAGGTACGGATTAACCAACGTTGATGATCAATGTGATAAAATGTGTCAATACTTCTATTGAGGTGTTCCATTGCTTCATCATAATTTCCCAGGCCAATAAGGCTTTTTGCCAATATGAACCCACAGATAGCGCTTTGCTTTCGGTAAACGACGGGCTGAGTAAAATCACGACATTGTGTTGCCACTACGACAGCCTGCTGGTAGTTCTTTTCAACCATTAAAATCCGGGCTTTTGCTTTGAGCATGAGTATTTGATAATAGTTTTTTGACTCAAGGTTTAAGTAAGAGCGTGCTTTCTCATAAGCAACACGTGCCTCTTTCGGTTTATCAAATTTGGTATACACATACGATTGATTTAACAAAACCACCATTAACCGATCATCTGTCACGTTGTGACTGGCTCTAAATTGGTTGTCTGCGAGCTTTAGGTATTCCAACGCTTTTGCCCACTGTTCAAGGTGAGCATGGAGTAGTCCCAGGTTGTTATATAATCGGCCATTGTATTCATCAGTAGGGTATTTTTTGCCTAGCTTAATGCCTTTGTAAAAATACAATTGAGAAGATTTGAGTTGGTTTGAAGCGTTATAAAGAGCGCCAGCCGTGTTATAGGCTCTTAACAGCAAAAACTCCGCATGATTAGACTCAGCTATATTCATTGCGTTAGTGATGTTAGCTATCCCTTGTTCTATTTGGTCAGTTTTTAATGCTTTCTCGGCCTGTTCAATTTCAAGTAGCGCCTGAAGCCATGGGATATTTTTCTGATTGGCTAAGTGTGATAACTGCTGATTAATTTCAGTAGCGGCTAATTCCTGTCTTTCTGATATTGCGATGTCTCTGCGCAGCAATAGCACATAAATTTGCTCGATCGTTGTTAGATCCTGGCTTTTATTGGACAGCAACAACGCGTGAATGGCTTTTTTTGCGAGTGCTGGAGATTCATCAATAAGGGGACGTATGCTCACCAACTCTCGTCCAATAGCGCTGTCTGCTAACTGTTGTTCAGGGCTTAAGGTGACCGGTTCAATGGGTGTTGAGGCCACGTTGAATCGAAAAAGGAAAACGTCAATGGTGAAAATAAACAGAACGATCACTACTGTAATAGAGCCTACCCATCGAATCTTTTTCGATATAAATTTTTTACTCATTAACAGCCTTTTATGAAACGAAAGATTTAAAAACTTTTATTATTAGTGATAGTTTTGACATTATAGCGTGAAACGCCGAGCGAGAATATGAACGCTCGATGTATAGACCGAGTGAATGGTAAAAACTTTCACGAAACATCAGATTATTTTCGTTTATTAGTGGCTTGTGAAGTCAATTTACGTAAATGCAAAGTTCGTTTTTGTTGTTAACTTGTTTATTTCAAACGCTTATTTTTAGTGTGGTAAGTTGTTTCTTACGTTGAAACACTGTCTCTCAGTGTCAACAATACTGTACTCTCTGTCGTATTTAATCTGGGTTTAACGGCAATGAAATGGCCAGTCCAAAGCCTCCCGTTAGTGGAGCATAGCTATTTATGCTGCCTTTCATTCCTTGAGTCACCAAATTATAGACAAGGTTCAGCCCCAGCCCTTTATTGCCTTTTCCTCTCGCTGTCGTTACAAATGGGTCGAAAATATGATCCAACACCTCTGAGGAAATACCCTTACCGTTGTCTTCTACACTTAGCTCTAACTCGTCATTGAGTACGTTAGCAATAATAAGGATGTTGTCAGTTGGCGTGTTTGTTAAACCGTGTTCAAGGGCGTTAAAAATGAGGTCTTCTACTATCTGACTTAATTGCCAAGTATTGAAGTTTGCTGTCGCACCAAGAGGCATAACATGAATATCGATTTGCGCTGTATAGGGCTTTTTATAATGTTCTAATGCCAGTTTTGCGGTGTTTTCCAGCCACTCTTGCAGATCAATACGTTCTAGCGGTTGAAGTTGCGTTTCGTGAATGGAAAGGCGTTTAAACTGAGCCACGAGCTCTGCCATTGTTTTGGTATTCTTTTCGATAATTTCGCAGGACTGCAAACCTAACTCAATGCTCTCAGTCAGTGAACTCTTTGATATTGAGCCTGTCTCTAAATCGTTTTTAAGGCCATTGAACAGTTCAGGTTGTAAACTGATTGCTACATTGATATTGCCCAATGGCGTATTCAATTCATGGGCCATCCCCATAACCAGTTGAGCTAAGGAGCTCTGCTTCTCAGCCTCTATCAGTTGGCTTTGTGTTTCTTTTAGATCGTCCAATACGGTTTGTAAATGGTGGGTTCTTTCATTGAGTTGAGCCGTCCGTTCTATCACTTTTTGTTCAAGTAGAGTGTTGGCTTTTTCGAGTTCTTTCTGCGCTTTTGAAAGCTCTTGTGTTCGTTCAAGAATCCGACTTTCTAATTCACTGTTAATATTTTTTATTGCTTCTTCGGCGTGTTTGCGTTTAATAAATTCTCCAAGAAGTGATCCAAATAGCCTCAATGTATGGCTTTGATAGGTTTGAAAGGGTTGATGATTAAGCAGGTTATCACAGGCAATCCAACCAATTACTTCGTCATCGTCCCATATCGCTAACGCCGCGTTCCACCCTATACCAACGGTACTGAGTTTTCCTTGACTTTCACTAAACTCATAGAGCTCTTTGTCATGCCAAACACACACTTTGCCTTTGGTAGACATCTCTTGAATTACTTGCTTTACTTCATCAAGCATTGGCGCAGCAAAGTCCGATTCCGATCTTACATTGCCTTCTTCATCCGTGCCCCATGTGCCAATCATCCAGTCTCGCTCTTTATCGATCATTAGGATGCCCATCCGGTCGATTTGTAGATGATTGAGGCAAGCTGTGACCGCTAGGCGATAAAGATCGTCCAATGAGTTTGCTCGAGATAGTTCGATCGCAATTTCATGGAGTTGAAACAGTTGATGGTAGAAACTCGTTGCCTGCTCACTATTTGCTGCGAGTTCTTCTGAAGCATCATGTGAATAGGTAATTAGTCGGCTCACTTTGCCTCCACATTAAAGATCGGCATACCTAAATAGTGTAGATGAGAAGTGGCCGTATGGAAGGTTATTCCGTTATTTATCTTGTTGTCGGGGAGAGAAAGGCTGCGATAGTTTCGTTTGATAATTTGCTTAAATAAGGGCCAAATTAAAGCGGAAGGGGAGCCTCCTGCTCCCCTTTCATTACTAGCCTTTATTCTCTCTATTATGTGGTGCTAAGAAATCGAGGTCAGGCCCGTTTGGGATAATTAATGTCGGATTAATGGTGTCGTGGCTGCCGTAATAGTGTGCTTTGATATGGTGCATGTTGACGGTTTCAGCAACGCCGGGCACTTGGTACAAATCGCGAAGATAGCCACTGATATTAGGGTAATCCGCTATGCGTCTTATGTTGCATTTGAAGTGACCGACATAAACGGCATCAAACCGTATTAATGTCGTAAATAAGCGCCAGTCGGCCTCGGTAATGGTATCGCCAGTGAGATATCGTTTATTAGCCAAACGACCATCTATCGTATCAAGCGCCTCAAAAACCTCTTTTACTGCATCATTATAAGCGGTTTGTGTGGTGGCAAATCCAGCTCGGTAGACACCATTATTAATTGTCGGGTAAATGTAGGCGTTTAGCTCGTCAATCTCTTCTTTGAGATCGCCTGGGTACAAGTTGAGAGGCGTCGCGCCCACATCGTCAAATGCCTCATTGAACATTCTGATTATCTCAGACGACTCATTGCTGACAATGGTGCTGGTTTTCTTATCCCAAAGGATAGGCACTGTCACTCTACCAGTGTAGTTAGCATCTGCAGTGGTGTAGATTTGGTGAGCAAATTGAGCATGGTTAATAGGATCAGAGATCACGCCGTCATCGGGCTCAAATGTCCAGCCATTGTCACCCATATATGAATTGACGACAGACATTGAAATCATTTCTTCTAGGCCTTTAAGAGCACGATAAATAATCGTACGGTGAGCCCATGGACAGGCAAGTGATACATAGAGGTGATAGCGATTCGGCTCTGCTTTAAACCCAGAATCACCAGTAGGGCCTGCACTGCCATCTTTGGTTACCCAATGGCGAAAGCTCGACTCTTTTCGTTCAAATTTCCCACCTGTCGATTTGGTATCGTACCAGTCGGTGTGCCATTTACCGTTTACTAGAAGTCCCATCATTTTCTCCGCATCTCTAACTAAACCATGAATAAAAATAACTGTATTTAAGAAGCCGCATTATTTACCAAAAAACATCATTTATAGACCTCATTATTTATGTAAATAGGCCGTTGTTATAATCTTGGTATGCTTGCATAAGCTCTTCTCGGGTATTCATTACAAACGGGCCGCTTCGTGCGACGGGTTCGTTCAACGGTTGACCAGCGAGCAGTAAAAACTGAGCATTCTGGTGCGCTTCAATAAAGACCTGCTCGCCTTCCCCAAAAATACCAATATACTTTTTGTTTATCACCTGAGCTGCATCATCGCGGCCTGGTTCTCTGCTTGCCTGATTCTCAGCGTGCTCTTTAACACTGACGCTGCCTTCTACCACGTAAATGAATGCGTTGTGCCCCGCGGGTATTTGTTGCTCAAAATGTCCGCCTTGTGGCACTGTGACATCCAGGAAAAGTGGCGATGTATAGGTGTTGTTAACCGGCCCTTTTGTCCCATGGTCAGTCTCACCTGAAATCACGCGGACAGAAACGCCGTCGCTACGTTGCTCTAAAGGCGTATGCTCCGGTAAAAATTCTTGATAATCCGGTTCCACCATTTTTGCGGTTTGAGGAAGGTTGACCCACAGCTGAAATCCTTTCAGAAGCCCGTGATCTTGTTCTGGCATTTCAGAGTGTAATATCCCTTTACCCGCGGTCATCCACTGGACACCCCCTGACCGAATAACACCTTCATGGCCCGCACTGTCTTTGTGACGCATATTACCGTGGTGTAAGTAAGTGACGGTCTCAAACCCTCGGTGTGGGTGAGTCGGAAATCCACCAATGTAATCAGACGCTTGATCGCTTTCAAAGCAGTCGAGTAGAAGGAAGGGATCGAGCATGTTTAGCTCGTTGGTACCGATGATACGAGTGAGTTTTACGCCATCACCATCTGATGTTTTGATTCCTTTGAACACTCGTGTCAAAGGTCGGTACGACGTCTTTTCCTGGGTAACATTCATGGGTTAGTCCTTACTCTTTACTTTCTAAGACTCATCGTAGTTGTTGATGAAAAAATAATAAACATCCACAATGAGAAATTATTGTTCTCACTTTGAGAATAATTAAGGGCGAATAAAAGGGATTGAGATGGGTCAACTAGAGAGCATCAGAATATTCATTAAGGTGGTAGAAACGGGCAGCATCACCAAAGCATCGGAACAGCTCGGTTTGGCTAAATCGGCCATCAGCAAAAGATTGAGTGAATTAGAACAACAGCTAGGCACTCGACTGATCAATCGTACCACTCGAAAATCGAGCCTAACGGAAGCAGGGCTCATTTATTTCCAGAAGAGTAAGTTGATCGCAGAGGAAATCGATGTACTGAATGGCCAAATATCGTCTGATCGGAAAGATCTCGTGGGAACGCTAAAACTGGCGGTGCCCCTCTCATTTGGCGTTGAACATTTGGTTCCTGCATTGGATGAATTTTCTAAACAGCATAAGGATCTTAAGCTAGACATCGATTTTTCAGATAGAAAAGTGGATCTTATTGGCGATGGATTTGATTTGGCGGTGAGAATTGGAGAGCTTACCGACTCGACACTGCGAGCCAAAGCGATTACGCCCATTCGTCATTTACTGTGTGCTAGTCCTGCGTATCTGGATGAATTTGGGACACCACAAACACCCGATGATCTGAGTGAGCATCAATTTCTTCGATACAGCCAAATGGCGCCGTCAGGGCTTTCTCTTTTAGGCGAAAAGAAATCGGGTTCAAAAAGAGAAAAAGTCACAGTGTCGTTGAATATTGCGCACAATGCTAATAATGGTGAGTTTTTAAAAAGCATGGCAGTTTCTGGGCATGGGATTACTTACTTACCCCAGTTTATCATCTGGAAAGAGTTAAAGAGTGGGGCATTGAAACAGATACTGGCGAGTTATACCCCGGCCCCTTTCAATGCGTATGTTGTTTTTCCTGAAGCACGTTATCTCCCTCAAAAAAGTAGAGTATTTATCGATTTTCTTAGCGACTACTTTGGAGAAACACCGTATTGGGAATCTGACGATTAAAGTCGCTGTGGCTAGGGAATCACTCTTCCTTTTGCGCGATTTTTATTCCAACAATGGCCAGAGCTATCATCGAAATGGGCGTTAACGCGAGGGTTATTTCAGCTAAAGGAAGCTCGAAAAACATTTTGGACCCGAGTAAGTGTGCTCCAACATTCAATAGTGCTAACGCAATAGCAATGGTCACTAGGTACCGCTCTTTTTTGGCATAGTTCATAGTTATGATTCCAGATGAATTTACTAACATAATGATCTTTAAACAATAGTTAATGGCTAATCTGAACTCATTGTACTTTCGCTGCACTTGCTATAATAGATACAGTTTTTAACTTATTGTGTATAACAGTTGTGACTCATAATGGTATAGTGCTTGCGTTTTAACCTATCTGGGTAATGTCAGTGGCTAAGTATGTTGAACTAGCGGAACAAATTAAAAGTCAAATTAGAAGTAATGTTTGGTCTATTGGTAGCAAGTTGCCATCACTACGAAAGCAAACTGAGTTATCAGGGTTAAGCTTGATGACGGTAGTGAATGCGTATCGACTGCTAGAGACTCAAGGGTGGGTTGTATCCCATTCGCGTTCTGGTTATGTTGTTGCCCCCCCTGCTTATAACGTTACCACGTCACAAGTCGCTAGGCGCTTACATATTACAGAATCTGTGCATATCAATGACTTCGTGTTTGATATTCTACAAGCCAATCGAACGAAAAAGGCGGTGGTGAATTTTGGGTTCGCTTACCCAGACCCTATGCTTTACCCGCAAGATAAAGTGAATAAATCCTTAGTTCAGGCAGCTCGAACTATGCCGACCTCACACGCACTTGATAATCTCCCTCCGGGGAATGAAACGCTAAGGAATATCATTGCCAAGCGATATGCCGCTCAGGGGATGAACATTAGCCCTGAGGAAATCGTGATAACCGCGGGTGCACTAGAAGCACTCAACTTGAGTCTGCAATCAGTCACTAAAGCGGGGGACTGGGTAGTGATCGAATCCCCTGCTTTCTATGGCGCGCTGCAAGCGTTGGAAAGATTAAACTTACGGGCGTTGTCCATCAATACACACCCCACGGAAGGGATTGACCTAGATTCATTGGAAAAAGCGCTTCAAACGCACGATGTTAAAGCCTGTTGGCTAATGACGAATTTCCAAAATCCGCTTGGTTTTACCTTAACTGACGAGAAAAAAAAGCGCCTTGTGTCGATGTTGACCGAGCATCAGGTCTATTTAATTGAAGATGATGTGTATGGCGAACTTTATTACGGTGCGTCGAAACCATTACCGGCAAAAGCGTTTGATACTCAAGGAATGACATTGCATTGTTCGTCGTTCTCTAAATCGCTGGTGGCGGGTTTTCGGATCGGTTGGGTGGCGGCAGGAAACCGTGCCTTACCGATTCAAAAGCTTCAATTGATGAGTACCTTGTCAACCAGTGCTCCAGTACAACTTGCGCTGGCCAATTACCTATCAACTCGACACTACGAAATCCACTTACGTCAGTTGCGAAGAACGCTGGAACAAAGAAAATTTCAAACTTGGCAGCTTTTGCAACAAAGCCTTCCTAAGGGCTGTGATGCTTATTATTCAACCGGTGGCTACTTTATCTGGGTCGTCCTTCCCGAGCATGTGAATACGACCAATTTATATAGAGTTTTGCTGCAAGACAATATCAGTATTGCACCAGGAGAAATGTTTGCCCCGGATCAGCAGTTTACCCATGGCTTTCGACTCAATGCTTCACAGGATATGACTGAATCAGTGAAGGGTGCAATTAAGCGGTTAGGGGAACAGATAGCTAACATGTTGTCGTGCTAAGTTTGGGCGTCGTTCTAGGCAGAAGAGTTGCAATTTTCATCAAGATGCGGTTACAATTCGCTCACCGCATCTCTAGGAGTTTACGCCAATATGAAGAACTAATGCCTGTCATCCATTTACATTACTTTTTTTGGATCCACAGGGTTAGTAGGCGTAGCTTTGTCGCTCGTATCGAGCGCGATTTTCTGCACATCACACGAATAATAGAACGCATGCTATTTATGTTTGCCATTAAAAAATGTGGCCGTCATATTGCTGCTGTCTATTTTGGTTTCTATCTTGGGTTTTCTTGAGGTTTGACCCCCGCTGCGCTTTACGCCCCCTGTCTAACAGGAGGCTACTTATGCCACACCTAACATTACAACCGTTATTTCAAGCGAATAAACTGAGCTATCGATTCGATAATGGCGAAATCTTATTCGATAATATTTCTTGCACGTTTACGCATCACAGGGTGGGTTTAGTTGGACGCAACGGAGTAGGGAAATCCATTCTTGCTGCTCTGCTGGTAAAAGATCGAGCCCCTTCTTCTGGTCATGTGGCACTGCACACTACCGTCGCCAGTTACAGTCAACTGCCCTCTACTTTGCTTCAAAGTGACACAACGATTGCTCAATACCTGAAGCTTGATGAGATCATTCTGGCGTTGGAAAGCATTGAACTCGGAGAATGTGGCTCCGATCTTTTTGCTCTGGTTGAAGGGTGCTGGACGGCCAAGCTCGATCTAGAACAGCAGCTTACCACGCTGGGTTTACCTAAGGATGTTCACTTCCCGTGCCATTTGCTAAGCGGAGGGCAGTTGGCTCGTCTTCGTCTATGGCAGCTTTTTACCGAACACGTTGGGTTGCTTGTTTTAGATGAACCATCGAATCATCTTGATAGGGAAGGAAGACAGTGGTTAGTCGAGCAAATAAGCCTGTATCCAGGCGGTATTTTGTTGATCAGCCACGATAGGCAACTGCTTCGACATATGGACCGAATTTGGGAGTTATCGACTTTAGGCTTGACTCAATACGGTGGAAATTTTGACTTTTACGTAGAACAAAAGCACCAAGAGTCTTCGGCCATAGATCGCCAGCTTACGAGCGTGACGAAACAACAAAAACACTTAGAGGTACAGGCTCAAAAAAATAAAGAAAAATCTGACCAAAGAGCAGCGAAAGGAAACAAAACTCGAATGAAGGGCGGCATGCCAAAGATTGTACTTAATCAGCTTCGGAGTCGAGCGACCGCCAACGTGTCGAATCGAATGAAAAATGAGGGTGGACGGAGAGAGTTGTTACAAGAAAAAGCGAGCTTATTACAAGCGAGGCAAGAGCAGTTAAAAGAGCAAAAAGTGTATCTTTCAGATGGGGTTAAGCGGTCGAAAAGTTTGGTATCGATTGTCAATGGTTTACTTCCTTTTGGCTCTTGTGAACCTATTGACTTACAGATAAGTCATGGCATCAAATTGCATCTTCAAGGCGGGAATGGAAGTGGAAAGTCGACTTTGCTAAAAGTGCTGCTAGGTCATGCCAAATATGCGGACGGGACGTGGTCCATCAACACGCCAATGATGTACTTAGACCAGCACTTTGGATTGTTGAACGAGCGCCTCTCTCTGCTTGATAATGTGTGTCTACTTTGTGATGGGGTGCAACACAGTGAAGCAAGAACATTGCTGGCGGGTATTGGATTTCGTCGAGATGACGTTCATCGTTTAGCAAATAAACTCAGTGGTGGTGAGAAAATGAAGCTCTCGATGCTCGTGGTAAGCCATCAAACCGAGCACCCGCTGTTACTTCTCGATGAGCCGGATAACCATCTGGATCTCGACTCTAAAATACTATTGTCCCGCGCTCTTAATCGTTATCAAGGGGCGTTTGTAATAGTGAGTCACGATGAAGAGTTTGTGCAAGAGTGTGGAGTGAATAGTACTTTTGTGTTGTCAATGTTGGGTGCTTGACCAAGCTGATTTTGATTCTCGGAATACTGAGTCTCGAAATATTGAGCGGCTGAACCTTGAATGGCTAGATATTGAGTAACTGGATACTGAGTAACAGACCATTGTGTGTACGGTCTTTGATGTCAATAAAAAATGCCGTCAATAGTATTGACGGCAAAGCAAAGCTCAGGAAAAAATGAATCAAAAGTTAGACAGGGATGGATTGAAATTTAGCTTAAACGAGCGTCATCAGCATATCGTCTGAATAGGTGACTATTTCCTTGCCGGATTTTACTTTGGCAACGTAATCAGGGTTGGCTATAAGAGGGCGACCAATCGCCAGCAAATCAAACTTATTCGCTTTAATCGCTTCACTGCCCGTTTCGGCGGTGTAACTTCCAACGCCCACTAATGTTTTCGAGTAGTTTGCACGCAGATAACTGGAAGCGCTTCCCCCCAAATAATCAAATGTCATTGAGTCGTCGAAGATGCCCACATGAAGATAAGCAAGATTGCGCTTTTCCAGCTCAATAAGTAAGTGATCGAAGACATCTCTATCACGGTCATCGCTATCAATATTGAAATAAGCCCCAGGAGAGACACGCAGAGCCGTGCGATCTTCACCGATTTTAGCGGTAATAGCATCAATAACCGCGAGAGGGAAACGAACCATGTTGACAGGGGTTCCACCAAATTCATCATCACGAATATTGCTGCTGTAATGCAGGAACTGATCAATCAAATACCCATTGGCACCGTGAATTTCTACGCCATCAAAGCCGGCTTCAATCGCGTTTTCTGCGGCTTGGCTGTAGTCGTTGACCAGTT
>NZ_JBNGCJ010000539.1:0-6655 GCF_049974785.1 Vibrio genomosp. F10 str. 9ZD137 | reverse complement strand
CTGGTGGTCGCAACAATGATTAAATCAATATCGTCATTTTGAATGCCCGCCATCTCGATCGCGTTCACGGCTGCATGATATGCCATATCAGCAACGGTTTCGTCTTCAGCAGCAATGCGACGCTCTTTGATGCCTGTACGCGTAACGATCCATTCATCGCTGGTCTCTACCATTTTCTCTAAGTCTGCGTTTGTACGCACCTGAGATGGCAGGTAACTGCCTGTACCTAAAATTCTGCTATACATGAAAACTAATAATGCCTCTCAAGTAAAACCGCTTCTAAACGATCGCTAATACGACTGGGAACTTGTCGTTTGACCTCATGTATCGCCTCTCCTATCGCATTGACGACGGCGGATACATCAGCACTTCCATGACTTTTAATAACAATGCCGCGCAATCCTAGCAAACTTGCGCCATTATACTGGTCGGGGTTCAATGTTTTTAATTCATCAAACAAACCTGAAAACAACTTTCTGGCAATCCAACCTTTTATTGAGCTGTTCATCATGCTTGATTTAAGCTTATCAATAAAGAGCTGAGCCGTACCTTCACAAGCTTTAAGGCACACATTACCGACAAACCCATCACAAACCACCACATCCGCCGCATCATGAAGTAATTGGTTACCTTCTACATAACCAATAAAATGAACGGACTGAGTCTGAGATAACATCTCTGAGCAACGCTTAACCAGGTCATTCCCTTTAATCTCTTCGGCGCCAATATTCAATATGGCGACTCTTGCTGGTCGACCTAAATACTGCTCTGCTAAGGCACTGCCCATGACGGCAAATTGGAAAAGAGAGTCAGCATCACTTGACACATTGGCCCCTAAATCTAGCATCCAAGTTTTGTTGCCTTGAGCGGTAGGAAGCGCCGAAATTAATGCTGGACGTTCAATACCAGGGAGTAACTTCAATCGAAACCGCGATAGCGCCATAAGAGCGCCAGTATTGCCACCACTTAGGCAAGCATCGGCTTGATTGTCAGCAACCGCATCAATCGCCATCCGCATGGATGTGCCAGAACTGTTACGTAATGCTAGAGAAGGTTTTTCGACATTGGAAATGACCCGGTCACTATGTTCAATGATCAAACGATCATTGGTGTCATAACCAAGTAAAGATAATTGATGTGTGATCGAAGTCCGATCACCTATTAATAGGATTTTCAGCTCTGGGAAATACGACAGTGCCTGCACGACGGCAGGCACTGTAACACGGGGACCGAAGTCTCCGCCCATTGCATCAATCGCAACGGTTATAGTTTGCAAAGGTCAACCTTACTTGTTGATAACCTTTTTGCCACGGTAAAAACCTTCGGCAGTCACGTTGTGACGTAGGTGAGTTTCACCTGAAGTTGCGTCTACAGATAGTGCAGCTGTAGTTAGCGCATCGTGTGAACGACGCATGCCACGCATTGAACGTGATTTTTTGCTCTTTTGTACGGCCATTGACCCTACTCCTTTGTCTTAGTTTAAAACGAATTAACGCTTTAAGCTTTTTAAAACATCGAATGGATTCGGCTTTTTCTCTTCCTCAATTTCTTCAGGAATTTCACCAAATACCAAGTTATTTGAATTAACGCTGCATTCCGCTTCATCATGCATTGCTATTTGAGGCAAATTTAAGATGAACTCATCTTCAACTAACTGTATTAGGTCTAACTCACCGTACTCGTTCAGATCTACCAAATCGTACTCTTCCGGTGCTTCCTCTTCACTCTTCTCATTACAAGGAGTATATGTGAATTGGACATCACACTGATGTGTGAAAACCTCATTACAGCGTTGACATTCCAGGTCGACTTCGACGTTAGCTTTACCAGAGATAACTACGAGTCGCTGTTCATCCAGCCCAAATGACATTGAGACTTCTGCGTCGCGTTTAACGCCTTCGGTTGTCTCCTCTAAACGCTTAAAAAGACTGACTTGGATGTAACCATCTAAATCTGTTCTTTTTTGAGCGGTTTTAGCAGGATGTACCGTTCGCGGTATTTTTACCTTTTGCATAGGGCGCGAATCTTATCTTCCAAAATACGTTTAGTCAAAGAAAAAGGTGAAAAAAATGGACTTTTTTACCTTTCAATAGAGAGAATTATTAACAACAGCTTGGATTACGTTATGCTGTTATCTCTAACCCACACATTGTATCTAAAAATGCATAATTACCAACTAATTTTAGCCTCAACTTCCCCATACAGGCAGGAACTCCTCAACAAGCTTTCAATTTCATTCACGACAGCCAAGCCCGATTGTGATGAAACTCCCCTACACAATGAAACGCCTCAACAGCTCGTGAGTCGGCTTGCGCAAAAAAAGGCCACCTCTTGCCTAACTGAGAGCCCAAGCCTAATTATAGGCAGCGATCAGGTTTGTGTTATCGACGGAAAGATTGTGGGTAAACCTTTGAACCGAGAAACCGCCATCCAGCAATTGACGGCTCAAAGTGGCAAGGTCATCACCTTCTACACTGGTCTCTCACTTTACAACTCGGTTACCCAATCTAGCCAAACCATTGTTGATGAGTTCCATGTCCATTTTCGACAACTAAATCGTGCGGAAATTGAAAACTATGTTGATAAAGAGCAGCCATTTTATTGCGCAGGCAGCTTCAAATGCGAAGGGTTAGGTATTGCACTGTTTGAACGATTAGAAGGAAAGGATCCCAATGCGCTTATCGGATTACCCTTAATCGAATTGATCACTATGCTGAAATCCGAAGGTTTTGAGGTCTTAGCCAGTTCTTGATTCTTTAGCCAACGGTTAATGGTTCAACCCATTATCGATGTACTGGTCAAGGATCAATATGATTACCCTGCCAGTATGTTCGCTAACCTAAAGTTACCTGTATCGCTCAATGTAAGCGCTGCTAATGAGAAATAAAAACACATTAGCAGCCTACTTAAGATTACTTGCTGTTTTTTAACGACTGAATCACACGTTCTAGCTTCGCTTCCATTGGAGCACTAATGTCGACCAGCTCTTCCGTCGATGGATGGATAAATTTAATGTTTGCTGCATGCAGGAATAATCGATCCAATCCACAATGCCCGGTGTAGGCATCAAAACGACGATCACCGTATCTGTCATCCCATGCAATTGGGTGGCCAGCGTACTGAGTATGCACTCGAATCTGATGTGTGCGCCCTGTCACTGGGCTCGCTTGTATTAACGTTGCATCATCGAATTTTTCAAGTACTTTAAAGCGAGTTTCCGATGCTTTACCTGTCGGGTTCACTCGCACAATGCTATTCACTTCATTTTTCAACAAAGGTGCATTAATGACACGACAAGTTGATTTCCATTGGCCCATAACCAACGCGAAATAAAATTTCTTGACCGTCTTTTCTCGAAACTGTGCCTGAAGATGACGTAACGCCGATCGCTTTTTCGCAACCAGTAAAATACCCGACGTGTCTCGATCGATACGGTGAACCAACTCTAAGAAACGAGCTGTTGGTCTCAGCGCCCTTAATGCTTCAATCGCACCAAACTTTAAACCGCTTCCTCCGTGTACCGCCAAGCCTGATGGTTTATTTAAAACCAACAGATGCTCATCTTCATAAATGATATTACTTTCAAGTTGAGCCACCTTGTTAAGCTTGGTACTAATAACCGGCTCGTCGGTTTTCTCTTCAATGGTGACAGGAGGAATACGAACAATGTCCCCAGCCTGTAATTTATACTCAACTTTAACGCGTTTTTTATTTACTCGTACCTCTCCCTTTCGCACAATTCGGTAAACCATGCTTTTGGGGAGGTTTTTCAATTGGTTACGTAAGAAGTTATCTATACGCTGACCCGCCATGTCTTCATCGATATCGACAAACTGGACTTTAGTTCTAATTTCACTCATTTCGCTATTGTATCACTCAAACGCGCTATATTTCATATTTTCTTGCTTCATTTAAAGCACACCCAACTCACAAACATCACTCATTCACCCACGCCCTTACTGCTGTGGATAAAAAACAAACTGCCCTTTACTATTGCTTAGATTAAATGAGAAAAAGCACAGTAAAACAATCGATTATTTAATATCACCAGCCATTACTCTGGTTTTTTTTCACCTGTTTATAACAAAGCAGATTGCTGTGATTTCTTTGCGCTGCTATAGTTCACTGCTGCTATTAACGCTTTGATGATTATTTAAACAAAATCAAGCGCGATATCGCACAGTTAACTGAGTAGATTACTTTGTCCCGTAGTGCCGCACTTGGCGTAAGACTCTATTGAACTAAGTCAACTTATTGCCCTACTCGTCGTATTTTCATGTTGAGTATTCTCCGCAAATCGCGGGTCACAAGCTTGTTCGCTTGTGACAACTGACGTGCCCTTAGAGCATCCCCTCCAGCCGGGAGGCTGCACTTTTAGCCATGGGATCTGGCACCGTGAAAACGAACTAAAGCAATAAGCACAATCAATATAAAAAAAGATAACGAGATTATTAAATGAAAAGAATGTTAATAAACGCAACTCAAAAAGAAGAGTTGCGTGTTGCTTTGGTCGATGGACAGCGACTTTTCGATTTGGATATCGAAAGCCCAGGACACGAATCAAAGAAAGCAAATATCTATAAAGGCCGTATTACCCGTGTTGAACCAAGTTTAGAAGCTGCTTTTGTTGACTACGGTGCCGATAGACACGGATTCCTTCCTCTTAAAGAAATTGCTCGTGAGTACTTCCCCCAAGGTTACACCTACCAAGGTCGACCAAGCATCAAAGAAGTATTGAGAGAAGGGCAAGAAGTCATTGTTCAAGTTGAAAAAGAAGAGCGTGGCAGCAAAGGGGCTGCATTAACGACTTTTGTTTCACTTGCCGGTAGCTACCTTGTTTTAATGCCTAATAACCCTCGTGCTGGTGGTATTTCACGCCGAATCGAAGGCGATGAAAGAACTCAACTTAAAGCCGCACTAAGCACACTTGAACTTCCACAAGGTATGGGGCTGATTGTTCGTACTGCAGGTGTAGGTAAAAGCGCTGAAGAGCTTGAGTGGGATCTTAACGTATTACTCAACCACTGGGGCGCTATTAAACAGGCTTCAGACAGTAACTCTGCACCTTTCCTTATTCACCAAGAAAGTAACGTTATTGTACGTGCGATTCGTGACTACTTGCGTCGTGACATTGGCGAGATTCTTATCGATAGTAACACTATCTATGAGCGCGCCCTTGAGCATATTCGCTTAGTTCGACCAGACTTTGCTAGCCGTATTAAAAAGTACGACGGTGAAGTGCCACTATTTAGCCACTATCAAATTGAGAGCCAAATAGAATCGGCCTTCCAACGTGAAGTACGTCTTCCTTCTGGTGGTTCAATCGTTATTGACCCAACAGAAGCACTCACTTCTATCGACATTAACTCCGCTCGCGCTACGAAAGGTGGAGACATTGAAGAAACCGCTCTAAACACAAACCTTGAAGCGGCCGATGAAATTGCTCGTCAATTACGTCTACGTGACTTAGGTGGTCTTGTTGTTATCGATTTCATCGATATGACACCCGTTCGTAACCAGCGTGAAGTTGAGAATCGTTTGCGTGATGCCGTGCGCCTTGACAGAGCTCGTATCCAAATCGGTCGCATCTCTCGCTTTGGTCTTCTAGAGATGTCTCGTCAACGTTTGAGCCCATCACTAGCGGAAGCAAGCCACCACATTTGTCCTCGCTGTACAGGTACTGGTGTTGTTCGTGATAACGAATCGCTAGCATTATCTGTTCTACGTTTGATTGAAGAAGAAGCTCTGAAAGATAACACAGCGCAAGTACTTGCTGTTGTGCCTGTTCCAATTGCTTCTTACCTGCTGAACGAAAAACGTCGCTCAGTCAACCACATCGAGAAAAACCAAGAAGTTAAGATCACTGTTGTCCCTAACTCTGATATGGAAACGCCACACTTTGAGGTGATTCGTATCCGTGAAGGCGAAGAGTTTGATTTACTGTCTTACTTACTGCCTCAAAAGCTGGATGCTCTAAAAGAAGCAGAGAGCAAAGAACCTGTAGAGCAAGAAGTTAAACTGAGAAAGGTTGAAGAGCCAGCTCTAAAAGGCTTCGCTGCTCCTGCTCAATCAGCACCTACTCCGGCACCAGCGCCTAAGGCTGTTGAAGCAAAGAAAGAACCAGCAAAAGAAGAGGCTCAACCTGGCCTTATCTCTCGTCTATTTAAAGCACTAGGTGAATTTTTCTCTGGCCCTTCAGAAGAAGTTAAAGAAGAAGTCAAAGAAGAAAAGTCGACAGAAGAGCAGCGTCATCCTCGCCAACGTCGTAATCGCAACGATCAACGTCGTCGCAATAATCGTGATAATCGTGGTGAACGTGGTGACCGCAATAAGCGTAAGCCTGTGCGAGATGAGCAAGCCCCAGCGACCGAAAATGATGAAAAGGCGAGACAAGAACGTAAGCCTAATAATCGTAAGCCTAAGCAGGACCGTCGACCTAACCGTGACGATGCAAAAACATCGAAAGTGTTAGAACAAGGCCAGCAAATCGCTGCAGATGCTCAAAGTACCAAGCAAGACTCTGCCCCTGAAGCAAAAGCGCCGAAGACGAAAGAACGTCGTCAACGCCGTCCGCTAAAGAAACAGATTCGAGTAAATGGTCAGAATAAACCTCAACCTGTTGATGATGCTAAAGCTGCAGAAGTCGTAACCGCTG
>NZ_JBNGCJ010000538.1:0-1938 GCF_049974785.1 Vibrio genomosp. F10 str. 9ZD137 | reverse complement strand
GTCAACGCCGACGTCGTGGACGTGATCGTCGCCCTAACCCATTCCGCCTTCGCAAAGGTGGTGTTGCTTCTCCTGAGATGGCAATGGGTAAAGTGATGCCTCGCTATGATTTAGCCAAGCCTAAGCGTCAGTCGCAAGCTCAACCTGTTGAACCTGTGGTGGAAACCTCCGCAATTAAACTGTCTGGTTTTGCAATGCCTGAAATGGCGATGGGTAAAATCATCCTATGCTCAACGGCGAAAGCGAATACCGATGTCAAAGTTGAAGCGCCGGTGAAACTTGAAGCACCAGTAGTAGCGGAAGTTAAAGAAGTGGCAGCCAAAGTGGTTGAAGCAAACGTTGCCCCTGAAACTAAAACTGAGCCGCCTGTTAATGCCGAAACTGTTGCGCCAGTTGAGAAAGTCGAAACAATAGCTACTCCACAAGAAGCCAGTGTCGATTCGCCTAAACTCGAAGAAACCAAACCCGAAGAAGCTAAGTTAGAAGAAACCAAGCTCGAAGAACCTAAACTTGCAGAAACAACAGTCAACGAAGAAGTCCCAGTTACTACTGAAACTGTGACTCAAGTTCAGCCTGTTGTAGGAAAAACCGGTCGTGTTAAAGCACACGCTACCTCAGCAATGACTAAGGCTCCAGGGCCTCAAGAAATTAAAGAGATTGAAGTGGTTTCTATGCCTCTAAAAACCGAACGCTACCAAGCAAAAGGCGCTGGCAGCCAAGTTGCACGTAGCCAAGCGGGCTCAGGAATGACGAAACCTCAAGGCTTCTAATACCTTTTAAAACGTAAAAAAGGCTGCTAACTCTTAGCAGCCTTTTTTTTCAATATTGAACAAGACATAAGTCAAGTTAATCTATACTAGGTTAATCATTGAACTTAATCACACTTTTCGGTAGCATGCGCCGATTCATACTTATCCGCACTCAAAATAGAATGTTTGTCTATCTCTGATTTTGCTCTATTTGTAACGAAGTGTTGTTTAAGGATAAACCCACAAGCAAAAATACTGAGTTAACATGTTTGAATTTCCACAGTTTTCTAAACACTCTGTAAAAAATGATGTCCTATCCGGGCTTACTGTTGCACTTGCACTGGTACCAGAAGCCGTAGCTTTTGCCTTTGTCGCGGGTGTCGACCCTATGGTTGGTTTATACGCGGCATTTATCGTTGGCCTTATTACTTCTATTTTTGGTGGACGACCTGGAATGATTTCCGGTGCAACAGGCGCAATGGCTGTTGTTATGGTCAGCCTAGTGGCAACTCATGGTGTCCAATACTTATTCGCCGCCATCATGCTTGCGGGTATATTTCAGATATCGGCAGGTCTCTTTAAGCTAGGCAAATTTATTCGCATGGTTCCCCATCCCGTTATGATTGGTTTTGTTAATGGCCTTGCGATTGTTATTTTCCTTGCTCAGCTTGGACAATTTAAAACACCCGATGCTTCCGGTGCACTAACCTGGCTACCTCAAGGTGAAATGTTGCTTATGTTAGGACTTGTTGCACTAACCATGGCTATTATTCATTTTCTGCCTAAACTGACCACGGCGGTGCCATCTTCTCTGGTCGCGATCGTGACTGTCACTGTCCTAGTATCAATGCTGAACCTAGACACCAACACTGTAGTCGATTTCCTACGTACTATGTCTGGTGATGCGAATGCCACATTGGCCGGCTCTTTACCAACGTTCTCGATTCCAGCGGTACCATTTACATTCGAAACACTTCAAATCATCTTGCCTTATGCCATCATTCTTGCCGCCATTGGCTTAATTGAATCATTGCTTACGCTAACGGTTCTAGATGAAATGACCAATACACGTGGTCAATCTAACCGTGAGTGTGTTGGGCAAGGCATGGCAAATGTCACGTGTTCGGTATTCGGCGCAATGGGTGGTTGTGCGATGATTGGACAATCTATGATTAACGTTAATTCTGGT
>NZ_JBNGCJ010000537.1:0-8038 GCF_049974785.1 Vibrio genomosp. F10 str. 9ZD137 | reverse complement strand
CCGCTCTTCCGATCTGAACGTGACTATTGACGGCTGTCAGCGGCTGATTAATCTCATGAGTAATACCCACGCTGAGTTGACCCAACGCTGCAAGTTTCCCCGCTTGGATCAACTCGTCTTGTGTCACTCGCAATTTGGCCTCCGCGATGGTGCGCTCTTCTACTTCGGCTTCTAACTTGCGATTGGTTTGTTTAACGGCTTTGGCGGTTGTTTGGAAAACCTTTAGGTACTTCGCCATCTGAGTGACTTCATCTTTTCCGCGTATCGACACTTCAGTATCCAGATGACCTGTCGAGATCGCGAACATGTTATCTTGCAACTGTAATAGACGTTCTAGAATACTTTTACGAACATAAAACCATGAGATAGCCGCCGCCGCGAGCACACTAAATAAAGAAAGAAATAGAGAGAGCCGTTGATTTGATTGAAGAGACAGTTGTGCCTGTTGAATAGACTGGTCAATATTGCCATTGACCTTGTTCGTATTACGTTCAATCTGGACGGTCAACTGGTTTAGGTGTTCTCGACTATTTTGAAGGAAATATTGCTCTTGATAACGATGATCTAACGCTTTGTTTTTAAGTACATACAAACGGCTAGTGCTCGAAGCCAGGTTGTAAATAATCGCTAACTGGCGATCGAGTTCTGGAAATTTACTTCTTAAATCACCACTCACCCACAGTGTCCACCACTGTTCGCCGATTTGCTCAAGACGATTGCTGGTGTAATCCAATTCATTGAAACTGGAGTCGTTATACAATTTCTCGACTAAGCCAAGTTGGTAATAAAGCAGTGATCTCAGTTGAATGTACTGGATCTTCTCTTTGCTTTTGGCTGGCAAACGGTCAAGCGAATAGCTTGCTTGCTGCAATAAAGGATAAAAGCCCTCAAGCAAACCCCATAACTCTCTGTTCAGCGCGTTTGATTCGATTTCACTCTGATAAAGCAAACTAAGACTGTTGTTAACTTGCGCGATAAGGTCTTTAAAATAGGCGTGATAGTCTGGAAAATTCAGCATAATACTATCCATCACGAGAATAGCATCTTGTATTTCTTGCATCGCATGTTTACGTTCTAAACTCGAATCTGCCTCGCTGAGCTGAGAGGAGGTGGTGATGATCACCCTCACCATATCATTCAGGCGAGACGCATGATCTAGGGCTGGAATCTCACTTTTTTTGAGTGTTATCAGCTGCTGATTCAATTCATTAAACGTCGATGATGAAAAAACAGAAAGAAAAATCGTGGTCATCGAGAGTATCGCGAACGCTAAAACGAGGCGTAACTCTATCCCTTTCCAGCGAAACCATTTCTTAGTCGGCACTGAGCGTGCAAATGCGCCGTGGATGCGTGTAGTGCATGGCTTTGTTTTATCTATGGCTTGATAAGCATCATTAATCACAGAGAATACCCTCTCAATGCTTTTATTATCGTGTATTAAGCGAACGAGTTTAAGAACAGTAATCGCGTAGTTTCATCCATTTTCTTATTTCAATACATACACTTTTGTTACATTGATCGCATTCATCACATATGAGATACAAATTACTTACAATTATCCCCTCAGGTTCAAACTTTACTTTTCCATTCAGGTTTCCGTAACAGAAACCTTCCGCCTTTCAGAGTCAATCATCATGATAACCCACATCTTTTTAGTCGATTTGTCGGTATATCCAACGAGAATCGGGGCAATCATCAACAACTCAAATCTCACCTTTTCCTGTCTCACATTTATGAATGAGCTTCAAATGGCATGCATTTACATTGATAAATGTTAATGATTGGTTAATTGCATGTATCCATCATTACTATCAGGAAATAAAAATGCTAGGTGATTATTTGAATTCAGATTTGGGGCAGAGACGAGTCGCCCATGATGGTTAGCTTGAAACGCCGCACAAGCTGGTGATAAATGTGCTACTTTGTGCAATCATCAGTCTCAGACACAAAAAAACCGATGTTAGGTTGCTAACATCGGTTGTTGAATTTTTCACAGGCAGTGAAATGATTTCGACAATGTTTTAAGCGGTTCAGCATTCATGTCTACGGGTGTAGAAACGCTTTGATGACTTACTGCTTTTTACCGCCAACTTGAACATAATCAATACCGATGATGCGATTGATGATACCCAACGCAGAATCAGTATCAGAATCAGTCGCTCGAATGGTTTCAACGGTCGCGCCTTCAGGAACTAAGTCCATTGCGCGGTCTTGAGTATTACCTGGAATCTGCAACCCTACGATATTAAAGCTTTCAGCATGTGCGGTATAAACTTCATCATTATGAGTAATCCCTGAACAACCTGCTAGTGACATAACACCTAAAATACACAATAACTTTTTCATAAAATACCTTTCAATGAATAGGGTTTAGATACCGCGCCTTGCAATATCTTTCGACCGTTAATGAGTAGTATTCCAGAGTCGTTTCGTCTTTACTGTATGGCTTTGTCAGCCGAATCCTGACAAAGAGGGAAGGTCATTGTAAACAGAGCGCCCTTGAGTGTTTTGCTTTGCCCAACCTCAATAGTGGCATCATGTTGTTCGCAGATTTTCTTGACGATAGATAGCCCTAGCCCATGGCCACTTTTGGCTTTGTTACGAGCTTTGTCACCCACGTAAAAAGGGTCGAATAGGTGAGAGTGATGCTCTACAGCAATACCATCGCCATCATCGTGAATCTTGATACGCAGTTCATGGTGATGCGCTGTCGCCTCTAATAGCACTTGAGTCCGCGCATATTTAAAAGCGTTACGTACTAGGTTGTCGAGTGCTCGGTTGAGTAACTTGGCATCGGCCTGTATTGATTTAGGTTGATCTGGCAACAATAAATGAATGTTGAGATCGGTTTCTTTGTTCCATCGGACGAGGGCTATATCTAGGAAGCTTCTTATCTCCACGGGTTCTTGAAGCACGTCTAACTGACTACTGTCTAGCTTGGCATAATATAAAAGCTCATCGACCATTTGTTCCATCTCTTCTGTATCTTCAACGATGCTATCAACGGTCATTTTTTGCTCTTTAGTGAGCGGTGTGTCTTTTAACATTTCAGCTTGCCATTGAATACGAAAAATCGGCGTACGCAATTCATGCGCGACAGCATTAGTGAGTGATCGATTACTTTCAATAAGGCGATTGATTCTGTGGGCCATGAGGTTAAACGATCGGTTGAGCGAACCAATAGCAAGGTTGCTCGAGGTTTCGGCTCGTGAAGAGAGATCCCCTTCTGCAAAGCGCAGTGTAGCGGTTTCAAGTTTTTTGACTCTTCGGAATATGATAAGAAGATGCCCTAGCCCGTAGACGAGGAAACTTAATAGGAAAAACAACCAGATGAGATTTTCTTCTAGCTCCACTTTTTGTCTAACTGGCGCGTCGTAATTGATCACGTAGTGGTAAACATTGTCACTTTCAGCCAAACGGAACCACAATTCACGCTCCTCGTCGTGAAATATTGCACTTTCAGGACGAGCGGTGAAATAGTTTGTGACCACCGCGGGGATTTCATCGTTATGTCCTAAAATGGTCAATGTCATCTTAGACGTGTCAACAAACTGTCTCATAGCCTGATGCGCAGCATCAATACCTTGATGTTTAGCAATATTTTCTATTAGCTGCTGATGAGCGACGGCTTCATAGTCTTCTAGTACATAATCATAATCTGTCGTGAGCTGAAAAACGAAGACCTCATAAGCGACAATACCTGTCATAAAGCAAACCAGTAAACCCAACAAGGATTCCAAATAAATACGTCGCATAATTACTCTCTGTCATTACGCTCATTTTGAACGTGTTAGCACCACGCGGTTGAAACAAACAGGTAACCTTTGCCGCGAATGGTCTGGATTTTTTCTGCTGGGGTTTTATCGTCGCCGAGCAATTTTCTTAATCGCACGATCTTGTTATCGATGGTTCGGTCGATACCGTCGTATTCAATGCCGCGCAGTGTTTGCGTTAGGTAATCCCGAGATAGTGGTGCATCGGGGTGGTTCGCTAACAACCACAGGAGGTCAAATTCACTATCAGTCAGTGCTAAAACGTTGCCTGCAAGCTCGCATTTTTTGTAGGTGTTTTTCAGTACAAGTTGGTCAAACTTCAGGTGTTCTGAATCGTCGACAAGCAGGCTGTTAGACTCCTGACGGCGCAATAACGAGCGTACTCTTGCCAGCAGAACTCTGGGTTTGATTGGCTTCGTGACATAGTCATCAGCTCCCGTTTCTAATCCCGCAACGTGGTCAAAATCATCATCGCTGGCGGTTAGCATTAAGATCTTACCGCTATAGAGAGCCCGCGTCTGTCGGCAGATTGTCAGCCCATCGGTTACAGGAAGCATTAAATCCAATAGCACGATATCAGGTTGTTGAGAGAGGATGGTGTGTGCAGCGTCATTGCCATTATCTAACGTGGTGACATCGAAATCTTGCGTGACAAAATAGTCTTTCAGCATTTGCTGCAGTTTCAAATCGTCTTCAATGATGATCATTTTCGCTTTCGTCATTCCATTACCAGCCTTATAACGTGTTGAACTCGTGTATGGGTTTGTGCGGGTATGAGGCCCCAAAACACTCGTTTTTCTTTAGATTACAATCAACGCTTATAGATTCAAAGATCGTTTTGTAAAATGACGAGGGCTCATTCGTTACTTGGCTGAATAACACCCGTCTGGCATCATGCGCCTAGAAAATCAGTGGCCGGTAGAAGGCATAGTGAGTATGAAGGTAGTCAGTGGTAGAAAATAGCCAACAATTGAGTAGCCGTTACGACGAACAGGGTTACTTCGTTATCAGAAATTATTTCGATGACGCTCAAATTTCATCGCTTCGACAGGTGATATTGAAATTCCATGAATTATGGAAAGCAGACAACCAGGAGTTCTATCAAGAAGAAGCGTTTAATTCGTCTTTGATTACGGGAAGCGAATATTTACCCGTCGACGATAGAGCAGCACTCTTTGATTTCATCAGCTCAAAAAAAGTCATGGATGTGGTCGATGCGGTGATACCAGACAATCCAGCGTTTATGAATACTCAACTGTTCTTCAACCCTGTCAATCCGAAGCTAAAAGACTTCTGGCATCGCGATTGTCAATATGACTATGACATTGAAGACCAAATGAACGTCATACTTGGCACACAAGTGCTCCACCTTCGCGTTCCCCTATTTGATGAGCCCGGTATGGAAATCATACCCGGAACACATAAGCGATGGGACAATGAAGAAGAATACAATGTTCGCCAAGAAGTGAATGGCAAAGTCAGCAGTGATAGTATATCCGGCGGTAAACAGATCACGTTAGCAGCGGGAGATTTATTGATGTTTTCAGCGGATATGATCCACAGAGGACGGTATGGATTGGATCGTTTGGCCTTAGACATTTTAATTTTTGATTCGGCTGCGGATTATGTCGACTATGTTGATGACGATTGTTTGCCAACACAGTCAATGCTAAATAATATGACCGACCCAAGGTTATTCATGAACACGCTGCGTCTAAAGTCGATGGTGTGTTCTTAGGAAACGGCCAAGATACCACCGGAGTTTCTTGGGATTAGGTATCATTGAATTAGATTGAATTAAATTGAATTAAATTGAATTAAATTAGCCCTAAGCCCATTCACTGCAGCAAGAAGAAAGATCCTCTCGATAGCTGCCGAATCGGTTCAAATCCAACAACCTCCCTACCATGCTTACATACCAATACCTATTGGCAGTGCCGAGCGTGGTTCTCGATAATATCTTGGTAACGTTCCGTGCGTTTAATGTCGTCGAGAGCTCGCTGCCATCGCGCCACTTCTTCATTGCTCGTGTTGGGTGACATAGCAAGATATAAATGTGAAGTAAGTAAAACGACATCGGTCGCGCGCAGCGTTGTTGCTGCTAAATTGTTTTTTGATAATAGGCAAGGTAAGGCAGCGTGACCAATAGGAAAATAGTCCCCTCGACGCTTTATGAGCATTTGAAGTGCAAACCCGCTGTTATCTGATAGAACAATGTTCTGATACCCTTCATCTCGTAAAATCTGCTCTTCTGGATACCCTTTAGAGACCACCACAACGTCGTTTTCTTTAATACTTTCCTTATCACGAGGCGGTTGTCCATTTAGCTGATAAAGGGATACTTTGTCTGAGTAGAAAGGCCCAACCCACTTAAACCATTTCTCTCTTTCTTTAGTACGTGCGACCGAAAAGAGGACATGGTTTTCTTTTGACTGAGTTAAACTCATTCCTCGGCTCCAAGGTAAGACCTCAATCTCAGAATCAATATTTAAATCCTCTAAAAGCCAATCAACGATTTCAAAAGCCATACCATCTACCTTTCCATTTTCAGTCGGATAGGCAAATGGCCGGAAGTCTTCAGTAATGATGCGATACTGGGATTGTGCAGCACAAGAAAAGAAAGTCGCAGCCCACGCTAAAAGAAGAAACGCTCGATACATACTTCAACACTACTCTGATTCACAATATTATTAATAGTAGTCAGTTTTGGTTGAGTACATAACAATTAAGAAGAAAAATTGCAATATTGGTCAGCGAAAACAAGAGCTGGCCGTTTAAGTAGCTAACGACCGAATCCCGTGGGGATCACAGTGATCACCAGAGCCTCTGTAAATCGTTTTTGGACAGGAACGACTTAGAATAATCACTTTAATTCAAGCCCTTCGGATAAGCTGGGTTTTGGCAAAAAAAGATACAAATGTGCCCAGCAAGTCGGTTGCTATTCAGCGGATAGCTTTTCTGCCTATAAGTATTCAGTGCTCAGTTTTTTCTCGAAAGCCTTTGGTTCATCTCTTACCGACAGCTAGACACCAGAAAAGAAGCACTTTCTGTCACAAAAGCCCTATGATTTTATAGAGTTAGCACCTCAGTACTGATAGCTTTTAAGTTGAAACTCACTTCATAAAGACAGGTTGATTTTTCCATGATAGAGCCACTTTCTACTACATTTTCCGTTATGGATTTCATTACTGGCATCGTTGGTCTAGCTGTTGGTTTTTTTCTAGCCTACACTAAAAAACTAGCTGACACTCGGGCACGTAAAGACTCACTGTCAACAGAACAATTAATTCAAGAAGTCATCACTAAAACGGTAGAAAAAGCAAAAATCGACGTCATTCAAGAAAACATCCAAACCGTTATAACTCAGCAACGTGCTCAAAAAATTGCAATTGATGAAATTACACATAATTTCTGGGAGAAACAGCAGTGGCATCAAAAGAAGCAAGTCAAGCTGGAGGAGATGCTAGAGGTGACTGTTGAAGTTCTTGATATTTATACTTCTAGTCTCCCTAGAACAATTGATGCCGCAATCGATACTCCGCAATCTATCCGACTACAATTGTTCAAAATGATGTCTATCCAGCAAATGTACCTTCCAGAGATCAAGGACGAGTTTAATTCTTTCTGTTCTGCATGGCGAAATATGAGTAAAGCATTGGAAAGATTCAAAAAAATAGAAAATCCTCAATTTAAGATCACCTGTACTTTTTCTGAAAATGGGGAAAAATTGGAACCAAACGACCCTAGGTATGTTGATGCAAAGGATCGACAAGAAAAAAACAAGCAACAACAATTGAATCAACATTCTTTGGACTACGAAGCTAACTTTCAAGAAGCCACAAAAGCTCTTACAGAGCTATGCGCCGCTATCTGCAATACAGCCAGTGAAATGAATCCAGAGCATGTCGTCTAGGAAGTAATCTCAATCGAAGATACTGCAACGTCATAGTGCGATTAGGATAACTTTTGGTATGGAAAATGTACAACAACAGGATGTGAATGAGTTTTTACGCTAGCGCACAATGGGGCAAAAGTAAGCTTGTTCCATTTGGTTCACGGCTGTAAACTATTCCTGAGAGCCTCGGGTATCTCTGCTTTTTCATTGAGCTGCTATTTACTGTCTGGACAGAAGTAATAGCATCAATTTGAACTTGGCGTAATTGCAAAGCAGCCCACCGAGGACATTCGATAGCCCTGTTCTCTTCCGCTCATTGAGTATTGATCACAGGTAGCGCGTAATAGAGCCACTTCTAGATCGGAAGAGC
>NZ_JBNGCJ010000536.1:0-1412 GCF_049974785.1 Vibrio genomosp. F10 str. 9ZD137 | reverse complement strand
ACAGCCACGGCAAGGCAAGATAACCAACAAGCGGTCGACCCGAATATTCGCAAATTAGAGCAAGTGGAAAGTGCTCGCGACCCTAGCCGACTGCTGCAAGCGCAAATGGTATTGCAGGCCAAGCAAAAACAACCTCCTAAAGACTCAGGTAAGAAGTGGTGAAGATGAAATCTACCCTATCTCGTTTCTCGTCAAAAATCGTGTCAACATGCGCGTTAGTTACGCTACTATTGATTAGCCCTCACAGCCTTGCCGCTAATGTAATGGCAAGCGTGAGCAGCAATAGCGTAACAAAAAATGAAGTGTTTCAGCTCAAAATCGTTGCCGATGAAAGAGTGTCACAAGATGACATTGATTTAAGTGTTTTGGAAAAAGACTTTTTCATGGGGAGGCCCAGCTTTGGCACTTCAATCAACATCATCAATGGGAATAAAAACACCCGCAGTGAATGGAATGTCTCTTTAGCTGCGCAAAAACTCGGAACCCTGACGATTCCTAGTTTTACGATTGCAGGCGCAAAGACTCAACCTATAAATATCCAAGTAAAAATGGATAAGAACCAGCCAGAGGCAAGTGATTTTATTGAATTACAGACGTCCCTTTCGAGAGAGACCCTCTACCCTAAAGAAAGTGCACTGTTGAATTTTCGACTGATAATTAAAGCGGACCCAAGGCGCTTACAAAATGCGCATATTATTCAGCCAACAGTGGATGGTATGAGCATTGAACTTGCAGGTGAACCCAACCAATATCAAAGCGTACTCGATGGCGTTGAGGTCACCATCGTTGACCAGCAATATCGCATTGAAGCGTCCAATTCAGGAGAATACAACGTCGTCGGACCCGCTTTCACAGGAACAGTGATTCACGGTAATGATCGTACCGGCACGACTCAGATGATCAATGCGGACACGCCCGCAGAACGCTTTGCCCTGTCGGTGCTGCCGATCCCTGATAATTATTCTGGTGAATGGCTACCCACGAACGAGGTAGTACTAGAACAGCAATGGCTTGACGAAGACGGTCAGTTGATTGACACCCTAAGTACGTGGAATGCCTCGAATGCCCAGAATAGCGTAAGCACCTTGAAAACCAAGGTTGGCAATGCGCTGACCCGTATTATCACTTTGAAAATAGAGGGGCTCAACCCGAATCAGTTCCCCAATTTGTCCGTTGATTACCCAACCTCATTTCGCGTTTATGATGAAAAACCTCAATTCTCGCAAGATGAATCTGGCAATACAGTAATGACGCTTAAACAGGTGTTGATACCTCAAACAGTGGCTGATGAACAACTTTCTGACATCAGTATCCATTGGTGGAATAGCAGACAACATCAACAGCAGACAGCGCAGGTTCCAGGTTTAAAAATTTCGGTCACTGAAGCGAACAATACCAATACCAGCGAAGTC
>NZ_JBNGCJ010000535.1:0-914 GCF_049974785.1 Vibrio genomosp. F10 str. 9ZD137 | reverse complement strand
CCGCTCTTCCGATCTCGGTTGAATCCATCGCGATTGAACGCGCAAAGAAACTCTTTAATTGTGGCTATGTAAATGTTCAGCCTCACTCTGGGGCTCAAGCGAATGGCGCCGTTAAGCTCGCACTTCTTCAACCGGGCGATACCATTTTAGGCATGTCTTTAGATGCAGGTGGCCACTTAACTCACGGTGCTCGCCCTGCAATGTCAGGAAAATGGTTTAACGCCGTTCAATACGGCGTCGATCGTGACACACTCGAAATCGATTACGATGCGGTTTTAGAACTCGCTAAAGAGCACAAACCAAAAATGATCATTGCTGGAGGTTCAGCGATACCTCGTACCATCGACTTTGCTAAGTTCCGTGAAATCGCCGATGAAGTTGATGCCATTTTAATGGTCGATATGGCCCACATTGCTGGCCTAATTGCTACAGGCGCACACCCTAGCCCTATCCCACACGCACACGTGGTGACAACAACGACACACAAAACATTACGCGGCCCTCGCGGCGGAATGATTCTGACCAACGATGAAGCGATCAACAAAAAGATCAATTCAGCGGTATTTCCGGGGCTTCAAGGCGGCCCACTGATGCACGTTATTGCAGCAAAGGCCGTTGCATTCGGTGAGGCATTAGGCCCTGAATTTAATACGTATATCGACTCTGTGATAAGCAACGCCAAAGTACTGGCAGAAGTGCTTCAATCGCGTGGCTGTGACATTGTGACGGGGGGGACTGATACCCATCTAATGCTGGTTGACCTTCGCCCTAAAGGTTTGAAAGGAAACAAAGCAGAAGAAGCGCTAGAGCGTGCCGGGATCACATGTAACAAAAATGGAATTCCATTTGACACAGAAAAACCTATGATTACATCGGGCATCCGTTTGGGTACACCAGCGGGAACGAGCCGCGGT
>NZ_JBNGCJ010000534.1:0-8295 GCF_049974785.1 Vibrio genomosp. F10 str. 9ZD137 | reverse complement strand
GGCTATCCAATGGCAGCCAATCGACGGTAACACCCGCTTGAGAAAACATATCTTGGCTAATCTTGATCTTTTCCCCCCAGCGTGACAAAAAATCTTCCGTTTGTTCTGGGCAATGGACCGTTGAAATACCCGTTTGGATAATTTTAGCGGCGCAGTTTGGGCAAGGAAAGTGGGTGACCCAAACCTCACACCCATCAAGATCTCTCTTGGCAAACAAAATCGCATTCTCTTCGGCATGCAATGTTTTCAAGTACTTCATATCACGGTCATCAGTATCGGCGCTGTCTGAAATCCCATGGGGATAACCGTTAAAACCGACTGAGACGATACGATTATTTTTTGTAATCACGGCGCCTACTTGAGTCGATGGGTCTTTACTCCAAGAGCCGACGAGTTCAGCCATTTGGAAAAATCGTTGTGACCATTTAGAGATCATTAGAGCTCCTTATTTGATAAGCGAAGGGGAGAAGAATGGGTTGAATATTCCATCATTATATCCCCTAACGCTTTTTGATGGTTGAGTATTTAACATGATTATTGGGTTAATCGATGCTAAAGGTGATCAAGAAAGCATCGTCGCTCACATCAAGCGATCAAGATGTTTCTAAATCGGCTCTTTAGCGTGTAAGAGATCTCTTACATCAATGTGAGAGTATGGAATCAAGTTGTGCCGATAAAAGAAAAGAAACTTAAATAAGTATTTGTTTAATAATGGTTTGTACTATTTTTGTCCGTTTTTATCTGGCAGTAATTATTTGCTGATAATTGCCCAAGATGGATAAGCATCGTAGTATTTGTTTTGTCAGCAGGAAGCAGACACGGAACAGGAAAGACCCAAGGAAAGGTCATCTTCAGGAAGAAGATATGGTTATTCAGGAAGAATAGTCAGCAAGGACTGCAAAGGACATTAGCTGGATGCTAGTAGCAAGGATTGTTACCAACTATGTTAATGGACGCTTAAAGGATTAAGGCAAATCTTTGTCAGGATGATGAAGTTAGGACACTACTCACGGAAGGGTGATGTAAGTTAGCCAGGAAAGCTAACGGGCAGGATGGCCAAGGACACCGCTAGGATGGCGATGATATGGAAAGCGCTGAAGGAATCAGCCTACTATCAAGGATTCGATGCAGGGAGCATCTATCAGTAGCAGGATTGCTGCGAGTAAGAACAGAAAACCCACTGAGCGAAAGCTGAGTGGGTTTTTTCTTATCTCATAAACGGTTCTTATTTCACAAACAATTGAAGCTAGCTCACCCTATCCATTTGAAGATGTATAGTAGACTGTCGTAACAGGCTCTTTCTAACTCAATACTGATTAAGGGAATAAATGGATTTCATCATCGGATGTTACAGTGATGGCTTACAGGCCAATGAGGGAATGCTTCTTGTCGAGTTAAACCGACGTTCCGGTCAAATGGCGCACAAGCAAGTGATGCTTCAAACGAAGAACCCCTCTTATGCTTTAGCTACCTCGAAGGCGGTGTACACCGTAAATGAAGTGGAAAAAGAAAGCCCTCCTAAATTACACATGTCAAATAGCGTATCACAGCATACTGTAAATTTGATTGGGGATTCACCGTGTCATTTGGCGGTAGATAAAGATCAGCAGTTCATCGCCATTGCTCATTACGGCACTGGCAACGTCAATATCGTCACTTTGGACAGCCAAGGCCTCCCTACCGATCTGATTGCGGATCTGTTTGTCGATGGTAAAGGCGCGAACCCCGACAGACAAACCTCACCCCATGCGCATCAGGTCACCTTTTTATCGACTCGTGACCAATTAGCCGTGGTTGACTTGGGGGCTGACGTTATTCATTTTTACCCCTATGATCGCAATAGCCTGACTTTTGAGAACACACCGGTGCAAAGTGTGTTGATGCCAGCTGGTAGTGGGCCAAGGCATTTAGTCTTCGATAAAATCGAAGAAACAGCGTATGTGGTGTGTGAATTGTCTGAAACGCTCGTGACGCTCAAAGACATTGATGACGAATGGGTTGTTGTTGATGAAACGGATTTACTGCCGAATCAAGAAAAAGGAGAGGCTGCCTCTGCCATCAAACTGTCTCCTGATGGGCAGTTTCTGTATGTTTCTTGTCGCCATCAAAATCAAATTTCAATATTCTCAGTTGATGGCGCACTGCCAAAATGGCTTAAATCCGTTGAAACCGAAGGCGACTTTCCACGCGACTTCGCCATGAGTCATGACGGCCAGTGGTGTATGGTGGCCAATCAACGTTCCAATTCATTGGTGAGTTTTAAACGAGACATAGACACTGGCGACCTGGTGTACAGCGGTCATACGTTGAAAACAACGGTCCCTGTTTGTGTGGTACCAATGTTGGCAGAGTAGCTGTATTAGTAGAGTAGCTATATGAGTAGAGTAGCTATATGAGTAGAGCAGAGACCAAGATTTGGATCAAAAAAAGAGAGCGAATGGTCGCTCTCTTTTGGTTTTTGTTATTCATGTTCTCTCAATTGGTATTGATCAAATACTTAGCATGAAATGACAGATGTTCATCAATAAAGCTAGAGATAAAGAAATAGCTGTGGTCATAGCCCGCATGCATCCGCAAATCCAAAGGCGAGTTATGTTGCTTCGCGGCTTCAACGAGTTCTTGTGGTTTTAGCTGTTCAGCCAAGAAGTTATCCGCTTCACCTTGATCGACCAAAATCGGCAGACTAGATGGTGCATCTCTTAATAATTCACACGCATCGTACTGTTTCCAATCGTCTTTATTCGACCCCAAATACGCGTTAAACGCCTTTTGTCCCCAAGGGCAATTTATTGGATGACTAATTGGACTGAAAGCGGAAATGGATTGGTACTGATCTGAATTTTTAAGCCCAATGGTAAGAGCACCATGGCCGCCCATGCTATGCCCAGAAATAGACTTAACGGATGACACTGGAAAGCATTGCTCGATGAGCTTAGGCAGCTCTTGAGACACGTAATCATACATATGGTAGTGACGAGACCAAGGTTCTTCTGTGGCATTGAGGTAGAATCCAGCCCCCTGACCCAGATCGTAGCTGTCATCATCAGCCACATCACTTCCTCTTGGGCTAGTATCTGGTGCGACGATCGCAATGCCAAGCTCTGCGGCTTTGTTAAACGCCCCAGCTTTTTGCATAAAGTTTTCGTCAGTACATGTTAGCCCTGATAACCAATAAAGAACAGGAACTGGCGAGGTTTTGGTGGCATTCGGCGGGAGGAAAATAGCAAAGCGCATTGAACAATTCAGAGTCGTTGAGTGATGAGTGAATTGCTTGTGCCAACCACCTGAAACTTTGACTTGGCTGATGTTTTCGATAGTCATAAGGGTTCCAAAAATCAAAAGGTACAAATAATAAAACGGTACGAATAATCAAAAGGTAAAAAGTGAAACGCCTTCAATGACAAAGGCGTTTATTCAGTAACCTAGTTTATTCAGTCGCTTGGTTTATTCATTAAGTGAGTTTATTTATCCATGTGTAAAACGGTACGGATAGACTCGCCTTTATGCATAAGGTCAAAGGCATCGTTGACGTCTTGAAGGCCCATGGTATGGGTGATGAACTCTTGCAATCCAAATTCACCGGCCATATAACGGTTAACGATTTCTGGCAGTTCAGAGCGGCCTTTAACGCCACCAAATGCAGAACCTCGCCATACCCGACCGGTAACCAGTTGGAATGGACGAGTTGCGATCTCCTGACCGGCACCAGCCACACCAATGATCACGGATTCGCCCCAGCCTTTATGACAACACTCAAGCGCTTGACGCATAACGTTAACGTTACCAATACACTCAAACGAATATTCCACGCCACCGTCTGTCATTTCTACAATGATATCTTGAATCGGTCTGTCGAAGTTTTGTGGATTGATGCAGTGAGTCGCCCCCAGTTGTTTGGCTAATTCAAACTTGCTCTCGTTAATGTCGACACCGATAATGATGTTTGCACCCGCCATACGCGCACCAATGATGGCTGATAGGCCGATACCACCTAAACCAAAGATGGCTACGTTGTCGCCTTTTTCTACTTTCGCTGTATTGAATACCGCTCCCATCCCTGTTGTGACGCCACACCCTAATAGGCAGACTTCTTCAAGCGGCGCTTCTTTGGATACTTTAGCCAAAGAAATCTCAGGTAATACAGTAAATTCAGAAAATGTAGAGCAGCCCATGTAGTGATAGATGGTTTCACCATTAATAGAGAAGCGACTGGTACCATCAGGCATCAACCCTTTTCCTTGAGTCTCACGGACGGCTTGGCAAAGGTTTGTTTTACCCGATTTACAGAATTTACACTCGCCACATTCGGCGGTGTAAAGTGGGATCACGTGATCGCCGACTTCAACACTGGTGACACCTTCCCCCACCATTTCTACAATGCCACCACCTTCATGTCCAAGGATAGACGGGAAAATTCCTTCAGGGTCATCACCTGACAATGTAAATGCATCCGTGTGGCAAACACCGGTAGCGACGATGCGAACTAAGACTTCCCCTGCTTTTGGCAGCTGAACATCGACTTCTTCCATTTTAAGGGGTTCGCCAGCCGCCCATGCCACAGCAGCTTTAGATTTAATAGAGGTTTGACCGGGTTTGATTTCAATCGCCATTGGATAGTCCTATCTGGTTTAGTAAGCGGAAGCGCTGCCATATCTTGTATAAGATTAGATGAGAGTGTCGATTTCCGCTGTCTTGTTTTTGTTTTGTCTTATTTGTTGTGAAACAGTATAGCTATTTCATTAAAGATGATAATACGGTAATAATAGAAAACATTTTTACGTATATGTAATAATGAAGGTTTCACCAATCTCATTGAGGAATCGCATGGCAAACTGGGAAGGCGTGAGTGAATTTGTCGCCGTGGCCGAAACAAACAGTTTTACTCGAGCGGCGAAAAAAATGAATACATCGGTCGCGCAAATTAGCCGGCGAGTGTCATCGCTTGAAGAACGATTAGCGGTAAAACTGCTGCATAGAACGACTCGGAAGGTGACCCTTTCAGAGGCTGGCCAGATCTATTTTGAGCAGTGTAAACTTTTAGTTGAAGGGTTAGAGTTGGCTGAAATCGAGGTCACTCGAATGCAACGATCCCCAAAAGGTCTATTAAAAGTGACCGCCCCCGTAACTTATGGGGAAACGCATCTGGCGCCTTTACTTCATCAATTTTTAGCGCAATATCCGCAAGTGGATTTAGAATTCCAGCTTACCAACCAGAAGCTCGATCTCATAGAAATGGGGGTGGACGTCGCAATAAGATTGGGGCGGCTAGAAGATTCGAGTTTGATTGCTAAGCGTCTTTCTCAGCGTCAGCTGTATGTTTGTGCTAGCCCGACTTACCTTGAACATTGGGGAGAACCACACACATTATCTGAACTTAATCACCATAACTGCTTGGTTGGCTCTCAAGGGCACTGGCGTTTCAAAGAGGGCGGCAAAGAAAAATCGTTACGAGTGTCGGGTCGCATTCGGTGTAACAGTGGATTATCGCTACTGGATGCCGCTAAACGTCATTTAGGTATGGTACAGCTACCGGATTACTATGTTAATGAAGTGCTAGAAAGCGGCGAGTTGGTGGAAGTGTTGAGTGATTACCGAGACGACAAAGAGGGGATCTGGGCAGTGTACCCTCCTAATCGAAACTTATCGCCAAAAGTACGCTTACTGATTGATTTTCTTTATGACCACTTAGCCAGGTAATAGTTAGTGGTTATCCCAATCACGACCATCTAGTATCATCAATTGAAATCTAGATGGCCTTATTGATTATTGCTGCGATTTCACTTAAGCATCTATTTCACTTAAGCATCTATTTTACTTAAAGCCCCGATTTTACTTAAAGCACGGGTTTCAATTACAGCATCGGCACCGTTGAAATGAGAAGCAGCAACGCCATTGAAAGGTTAAAACCACGAATACGAACTGGCGTGATAAGCCAATGTTGAAGCTTTTGACCTGCAATCGTCCAAAAGCTTACCGAAGGAATGTTAGCAAGGGTAAACGCTGTGGCAATAATAGCCAGTTCAAACCAAGCGCCAGCGCTGCTGAATAGTGTTACTGCGCTCAAGGCCATTGACCATCCTTTTGGATTTACCCACTGAAAGCTCGCTGCTGCAATAAAAGAGAGTGGCTTAAAATCATCGACGTCTTTTGCTCGTCCGCTCATTGCAATTTTGGCAGCGAGATAAATAAGGTACGCCACACTCACATACTTTAATATCTGATGACTGATTGGATAGGCCGTAAATACGCCCATTAATCCCACTCCTACTAAGATCACCATAAAGGCAAAGCCAAGGGCAACGCCAAGCATGTGCGGTATTGTTCGCGCAAAGCCCACATTCGCGCCCGATGTCATCAACATGATGTTATTCGGTCCTGGTGTAAACGTAGATACGAAGGCGAAAAGTAGCAGTGCCCCCAGTTGTTCCAATTCCATTGAAGTACCTCATTGTTGTTCATTGTTATTCTCTTAAACAATGTTAAGTAGAATCATGCGCAATTTTGTGTTTTTATTGATGAATATAAAATTAATTGAGCAATAAAATACGGTATGGATAAGTTTGACGAAAGAATATTGCAAGCGCTCAAAGTGGATGGCCGGATCTCTAATGTTGAGCTTTCGGACAGAGTCGGGTTATCGCCTTCAGCAACCCTGCGCCGCGTTCAGGAATTAGAGCGCACAGAAGTCATCAAAGGTTATCGAGCGATCCTAAACAGTGAACCGCTTGGAATTGGTTTTATTGCTTACGTGTCCATTGGATTAGCCAGCCACAGTAAGAAGGCGCAACTAGAATTTGAAGAGCATGTTCGTTTTGTTGATGAGGTTGTAGAATGCCATAACATCACAGGCGCTAATGAGTACTTACTTCGCATTGAGACTAGTTCTCTAGCAAGTTATAAACTCATCCATTCCGACGTTCTGGGTGAATGTGAGCATGTAAAATCCATCACAACAATGGTGGTGATGGGGTCCCCTAAAGATGAGCGTTAGTGAGTTTACTGAAATAAAAATCCGTTAATCAGATCCAGAAAGTCAAGAAACTACGAAGTAATAATTGTGATCAAGGTGAAAACTTCGTCTACATTTATTGATAGTGTTCATTTCTGGTGGAAATTATGAAACTAAGTATTGTCCAAAGAACCATTGGTGGGTATTTCATCATGTTTCTGTTGCTCGCCCTACTCGGAGGGATCAGTTACTACAAATTAACGACCGTAGATTCTCATGTTAGGCAAGTTACCCAAAAAGCCACACCGCTTTTAGTCGAAACTTCAAAGTTACAAACGGCGGTTTTAAAAAGTCAACGAAGCTTGCTTGAGTACATCACTTATACCGATATTGAATCTCTTCCTCCCATTCAACAAGAATTTAATGAGCAAAGAGCGGTATTTTTTGCCATTTTAGAGCGAATACGCTCAACCACGTCTCAAACCGATAAAGCCAGTGTGATCACACAAACCGCTGAAGGGTATTTTTCAGTGGCGGATCAAGTCATGAGCCAGCACACGGAGTCTATAGAGCTGAATCAACAGCTTAATAGTGCCAGACAAGTCTTTGTGAAATTTGAAGACTCTTTTCAAAAAGTCACCTTGCTGCTGCTAGATAAAGTCAGCAAAAGTCGTTCTCAGAGTAATAAAGTCGATCGCTTAACCAGTGGAATACAGCGAGACCTCAGAACACTACGTGCAGCCAACCCCGATATGGATCTGACTAAATTAGTGGAAACATTTACCAGTAATGTCAGCCGAGCCAAAGAAGGTATTGGCAGTATAAAAGTCAGTGCGGGAGTCATTACTCGATTCGAGAAAACGTTGGCGAAACTAGAAGAAGCTGGAGTATCAGAAAAAGGCATGCTGCCACTAATGATTCGTCAGCGCCAACTGCAAAGCGAAATTCGAGGCTTGATTGAGCAAGCCCAGCAAAGTACACGTGCTATGGAAACGGAGGTTGAACAGCTTTCAGACATGGCATTGGTCGAAGTCGATTCGGCCAGTTCAGTCACGGCTAAGTCGGTGGAATCTGCGGAAATTATGATCATCGTTATGACGATCGCCTCGGCATTTGTTGCTGCAATCATTGGCTACCTAACATCCAGATCGATACATAAACCTCTGTCCTTGATCAATCGGGTATTACGCAAGATGACACAAGGGGACATGACTCACCATGTGAACTACCAATCAAGTTGTGAATTCGGTGAACTCTCTAATTCCATTGACCAACTTGTTTCTGAAATGAAAAACTTGCTTTCTCAAATCAACTCGGGCTCAGACAGCTTAGATCGGAAGAGCGGT
>NZ_JBNGCJ010000533.1:0-1639 GCF_049974785.1 Vibrio genomosp. F10 str. 9ZD137 | reverse complement strand
GACACTACTGCGGCGCAACGATCGAGCTGGCCGATGTTGTCCAGACCTGCCACTAATTCGGTTATATCGCTAGCGCCGTAGTGATGTCCAACCATTTCTGGAACGCAGTGAGTATGGTGTGCGTATTGGCCAATATGTAGAGGCCATACTTCTGCTCCCATTCGCTGCATTGAAAAGACCGCTGAATTGTTTCCGCTATGGCTGAAAACAAAGTGCGATTGAATAGACATAATACCTTTCATTAAGGTTTCCTCAGATGAACATCCGCCAAGTAACACGTTGAATTGGCTTCAAGGCCACCATAATAATGAGCAATAATGAATCGGATAACTCTCAAATAGAGGATCAAACCCTACGAATAAAGTGTGCCTCACCGCAGACGTTGTCGTGTTGTTTTGAATGGGTGAATGGGTGAATGGGTGAATGGGTGAATGGAGATTTGTAGGATGCCATCCATCATATGCGAGTTAGGCCGTGGTGGCGCTGCTTGTATTCTTCACCCAATGTCCCTAAAAGTATCCGAGCAAACGTTGAATTCAATGCCCCATGAAGTTATTTTCGGAGAGATATACCTCCCACCATTACTGCTTGTTAGTGCGCTTGCTTACGCCCTGACCAGCACGATCGCTCTGATCGGCAGCAAGTTTGGTTTGTATAAACATTTTGCTGCACCAGCGATTGTTGATCTAAGCCTCATGATTATCTTGATGGTTGTCATTAGCCATTTTATCCCTGTTCTATAGAGGAACAATCAGTGATTAAACGTTATCTACTCACTACCATACTCGCGTTAGTAGCAGGGTATGGCCTGATTACGCAGTACAACCTATATACTGAAAACCCATGGACAAGAGATGGACAGGTTCGAGCGTACATTATTGAAATTACGCCACGAGTGACCGGTCAGGTCGTCGACGTTCATATTCAAGATAACTCCAAAGTTAAACAAGGCGAGTTACTGTTTGAGATTGACGACAGTGTTTACCGAACGGCTCTACATAAAGCGCAGGCGTCTCTGCACCAAGCCAGTGCTCTTTTAAAAAAATCTCTAAATGAAGAGGCAAGGGCGCTTAACCTAGAGCGTCTTACTCCTGGGTCTTTACCGATATTGACGCTCAACAATTTGGAGGTTGCGGTAGAAACGGCAAAAGCCAATCAAGAGATCGCCAAGGCGATGGTTGACGAAGCCGAATTGAACTTATCCTTTACCAAAGTCTATGCACCTGCCGATGGTTATATTACCAACTTTACTTTACGGGTCGGTTCTCAAGTGATCGCCAATAGCCCAGTGGTGGCATTGATTGATGAACACAGTTTCTGGATAGAGGGCTTTTTCAAAGAAACCGATTTACAAGGCGTCGATCCGCAAGATCGCGCTATGGTGACCCTACTGACTCACAAAGACGTGTTGCTTGAGGGAGAAATCAAAAGCATAGGTTATGGGATAGCAAAACAAGACGGTAGTACAGGCAACGATCTCTTACCGAATGTAAATCCGAATTTTCAATGGATCCGCTTAGCGCAACGTATTCCCGTAAAAGTGAAATTGACGAAGGTACCAGAAAATATTCAACTGCGCGTCGGTTCGACTGCGTCGATCAAGATTATTAAAGGCAACTGAACTCAACGCTAAGAGATA
>NZ_JBNGCJ010000532.1:0-1534 GCF_049974785.1 Vibrio genomosp. F10 str. 9ZD137 | reverse complement strand
CGATGGTTCAGTCAAAAACGATGGCTCAGTCATCAGCAATGAATGTGCACACCGTGACTAACCAAGCCGGTCTACATAACAAAAATAAGCACCATGGTCGCTATGATTTTGAAGCCTTGATGGTTGCTCTACCTGAATTGAAGCCATGCGTAATTATCAACCCACGTGGTGAGAAAAGCGTTAATTTTTCAGATCCGGTAGCGGTCAAACTGTTGAATAAAGCGTTACTAGCGCATCACTATAAAGTGACAGAGTGGGACATTCCTAAAGGGTATCTTTGCCCACCGATTCCCGGCCGAGCGGACTACATTCATCGCGCTGCCGAGCTGCTATCGAACGAGAGTAAATCAATCAAGCACACGTTGGTCAGAGCGCTTGATATTGGTGTTGGGGCAAATTGTATCTACCCAATTATTGGCGTGTGCGACTACGGCTGGCAATATGTGGCGAGTGACATTGATGAAGTGTCTGTGGAAAACGCTAATAAGATCGCAGCGAATAATGAACGGCTACAGCGTCATATCGAGTGCCGTCTTCAACACAACGGTCGGCACTTTTTTGAAGGGGTAATAAAGGCCGGAGAATTTTATGACATTACCACCTGTAACCCTCCTTTTCATAAGTCGTTGCAAGAGGCAGAGCAGGGCAGTCAGCGAAAAATCAACAACCTGAATGCAAATAAAGCGAAAAAGGGTACGTTAAAAAATACGTTAAATCGAGCAGCAGAACCGTCAAAAACCAGCGCTCCAACCCTCAATTTTGGTGGCCAAAAAGCGGAACTTTGGTGCGACGGTGGCGAAGCTGAATTTATCAAAAACATGGCCCTTGAAAGCAAACAGTTTGGCAATCAGGTGTTATGGTTTACCACGCTGATCTCTAAAAAAGAGAACGTTAAGTGGATGCAAAAAACGTTAGAAAAGATAGGCGCAGTGGAAATGAAAATCGTAGAAATGAGCCAAGGGCAAAAGATCAGCCGTTTTGTCGCGTGGACGTTTAAAACGGCACCACAGCGACAAAAGTGGCTAAAGCTGAAAAGTTAGTTCACTTAAGACTGTTGCGCTATCAGGTCATTAAGTTGGCGCTGGTATTTTTTTTCTAACGCGGTATTGCCAGCTTGTTTTTCTAGCTCGACCAACAAGGTTAACGATGATGCCCGCAGTCCAAAACGTTGATGGAAATGCATTAGCCGTATTCTTGCATCGGTAAACTCTTGCTGTTCTATTTCTATTTTCGCTAATTGTAAGATTGAACGGGCGCGATTAGGGTCATGATCCAATGCTCGTTTGAAATACGTTTTTGCCTGAACGGTATTGCCAGCTTTTAAGGCACATAAAGCCGCGTTCTCGTAGCTGCCTGAAATGAGATAGTAATAGGGTTGATTGACAGCGCGATTGAAGAACTCATCCGCTTGCTTGACGTTTCCTTGCTTACACAGAAATGTACCGTAGTTGTTGAGCACATTGCCGTTTTTAGGGTGTTGACGAAGCGCCGTCTTGTAGATGTTTTCAGCCGATTTAGGAGATCGGAAGAGCGG
>NZ_JBNGCJ010000531.1:0-12555 GCF_049974785.1 Vibrio genomosp. F10 str. 9ZD137 | reverse complement strand
GCTGTTAAAATCGTGATTTTCCCGCCATTAGAGACTGCCGCAAGAGATTGAGCCATAAAACGGCCACCAAAATCTTTAAAGGCGAGTGTTGGTCCGTGAAATAGCTCTAGTGCATAAACACCCTCTTTCACTTGCTTAATCGGTGCAGGAAATTGAAACGCTTCTGCCACTAAGCCAGTCACCGTTTCTTTTGACAATTCATCACCAATGAGTGCTGACAAGATTTTTGCACTGCGAGACGTAAAATCTTCTGCTAGTAGCGCATCAATGTCGTCAAACTTAGGTAATTCTGATGGGAAAAATAGCCCTTGATTACGGCCTAGACCTTGGCGAACGGCTTGGCTAAAAGAGACTTGTTCATCATTTTCTTTGATGTTGTAGAGCTTCATAGTGAACTTCCTGTAACGGTCGAGCCTTGCTTGTCTAAACGACAAACATGGACGAATCCTTCTTGATTTTGTACATAATTTTGTTCAAGCCAACGAGCAACTCGCTCAGCGACTTCTTTATCTTTACAAACACTAAATAGCGTTGGGCCACTACCAGAAATTCCGGTGGCTAGCGCCCCTGCTGACATTGCGTACTTTCTCGCGTCAGCAAAACCGGGGAGCAGTTTCTCACGATATGGTTCTGCGATCACGTCTTTGATCATTTTTGCCGCTAATTCAGGCTGACCAGAATGGCAAGCGTGAATAAAACCCGCTAAGTGTCGGCCATGAGCAATGATATCTTGACGACGATATTGAGAAGGCAGTATTTCACGCGCTTCAGCGGTAGAAACGGTAATACCTGGATACGCCATCACCCAGTACCACTCATCAAAACATGGGACTTCCTGGCTAATGATACCTAGCTCTTCCAACATCAGTTGTAAGCCACCTAGATAACATGGAGCCACGTTATCGTAGTGGATACCACCAGAGATCTTACCTTCCATCTCACCCATTAATGCTAACAGTTCGGTTTCATTTAATGGTTGCCCATGAAATCGGTTAAGAGCATCCAGAGCAGCAACGATTGAACACGCGCTAGAACCCAGCCCTGAGCCGATAGGCATGTTTTTTTCAAGCGTCATTTCTAACGGCTTAAGCTCAACATTCTTTTTGGCTAATTCACGAGCAAACACGACCCAGCAATCATAAACTATGTTGTCTTCCATGTTACTCGGCAACTTAGCAACAAAGCTTCCGGCTGTTTTTAAACTAAAAGGTTGGCTGCCACTTTTTACCAGCACTCTATCACCCAACAGAGTGCCATCAATTGGTGAGACCGCTGCGCCCAGAACATCAAAACCAACGCTCACGTTGCCTATCGAGGCAGGAGCATAAACCACTACATCCATCGAGTTACTCATGGTTATACTCCTAACTTCCAACCAAGGGTACGCATAACATCAGAGAAAACCCCTGCTGCGGTTACTTCTGTGCCTGCACCATAGCCGCGAAGGACCAATGGAATAGGTTGATAATAGCGACTGTAAAATGCCAACGCATTTTCACCGTCTTTAATTTTGTACATTGGGTCATTTTCATCAACGGCAGCAATGCGAACCTTGCATTTCCCATCTTGAATTTCACCCACATATCGCAATACCTTGCCTTCTTTAGCGGAATCAGCACAAAGCTGTTGGAAATAAGCATCAGCTTCTGGCAAGCGCGCCATAAACTCTTCAACACTGCCTGAATCATCAAAGCCCGGTGGCAGCGCTTGATCAACAATCACATCTTCTAGCTCTAATGCCATACCCGCTTCACGAGCAAGAATGAGCAGTTTACGAGCCACATCCATACCGGAAAGATCGTCACGAGGGTCCGGTTCAGTAAAACCATTATCTTTGGCGATATTGGTCGCTTGGCTGAGGGTCATTCCTTCATCTAGCTTGCCGAAAATGTAAGAAAGCGATCCAGATAAGATACCGTTGAATTTTTCCAGTTCATCACCCGCAGAGATTAAGTTCTGCAAGTTCTCGATAACTGGAAGGCCGGCACCAACCGTTGTTTCATACATTAATTTACGACGGGAGCTACGGGCAACCTCACGCAATTGGTGGTAATACGCCATGCTGGATGTATTGGCTTTCTTATTGGGTGTAACGACGTGGAAACCCGCTCCTAGGAAATCCGCATACTGGTTAGCAATCACTTCGCTGGACGTACAATCCACTAACACAGGGTTGATAATGTGGTTACGTTGCACCAAAGAAATAAGGCGCGCTAAGCTAAACTCTTCCGTGGTGTTTTGCATTAGGTCTCGCCAATGCTCCAAAGGTAAGCCCGCACTATCGAGCAACAAGCCCTTGCTATTGGCTAAGCCACACACGCGAATCACAATACCTTTATCAGCCAGTTTCGCTTGCTGACGCTGAATCTGATCCACTAATTCGCCACCAACGCCACCGATACCGACAACGAAAACATCCAAGAAGTGCTTTGAATTAAACAGGTTCTCATGACACGCTTTAATCGCTTCCGCAATTTTGTCTTCAGGGATAACCGCAGAAATGGCTCGCTCAGAAGAACCTTGTGCGATAGCCACAATGTTGACATTAACTTCAGCCAGTGAAGCGAAGAACTGTGATGCAACACCGCGAGAAGTACGCATGCCATCACCGACCAGTGTCACGATAGCGACATTATCCATGAATTCAACAGGCTCAAGTAAGCCATCTTTTAACTCAAGTTCAAAAGCATCGCTCAACACTTGTTTCGCGCGTAGCTTATCCACAGATTCAATACAAAAGCTGATACTGTATTCCGACGAGGATTGTGTAATAAGCACAATAGACACACCTGCTGATGACATGGCGCCAAAGACACGGCTTGCCATTCCAACCATGCCTTTCATACCAGGCCCTGAAACGTTAACCATCGTCAGGTCATTCAGCGTGGTGATCCCTTTGATTGCCAGGTTATCTTCGCCAGTATCTTGGCCAATTAACGTACCCGCACCTTGTGGGTTAAAGCTGTTTTTGATCAAACATGGTATGTGAAATTGGGCAATCGGTGCGATGGTTTTAGGATGAAGTACTGACGCTCCAAAATACGACAGCTCCATCGCTTCTTGATAGCTCAATGATTTTAACAGGCGCGCATCGTCAACTAAGCGCGGGTCACAGTTGTAAACGCCATCTACATCTGTCCAAATCTCACAACAATCAGCACGTAAACAAGCCGCTAATACCGCAGCCGAATAGTCCGAACCATTACGCCCTAGAGTAACCAATTCACCTTTTTCATTACCCGCTGTAAAACCAGGCATGATATTCACATGGCCTTCTGGAAGAGGGGTTTGTTTAAAGTTCTGGGTTGAAACTTCCACATCGACCATGGCTTCAAGGTGGTCGCCTTTCGCAAAAAGATACTGGACAGGATCAATCAGACTCGCTGGTTGATTTTTCGCTTCAAGAACCGACTTCATCAATTGAATTGAAATTCGTTCGCCTTTACTGATAATGCGAGCATTCACATGGTTAGGGCACATGCCCAATAAATTGATGCCATGAACGAACTGGCGTAATTGAGATAAAGAGGTTTTCATTTGCTCGTTAAAGCCTTTACCGCAAACATTAGGCAGTTCAGACTTAATTTTCTCAAACAGCTCTTTAAAAGACGACTCAAGTTCTGAGATCTGTAAATCAGCTTCACCGTTTTGAAGAGCCGCTTCTATGACTGCGACTAACTTATTGGTTGTTTTACCTGGTGCCGACAGTACGACGGCCACTTCTTCTTGCTGTGCATTATTAGCGATGATATCCGCCGCTCTTAAAAAACGATCAGCATCCGCTAATGATGAACCTCCAAACTTTAATACTCGCATCCCTTCTCTCCAAAGTTTTTAAACTGATATAAAAAAAGGCCTGTATCTCGTTGGATACAGGCCTTTTTTGAATTTCTTTTCGGTTAGCAGCCTGCCCCAACATTGGTCATGTCGGTAATAATAATGGTGGTCATTACTAGTGTGCGGGCATATAACATAGAAATTTCTCTAACCTCGTGTCTCATTAACTATACGTTTACCTTATTTAGGCTCATATAGTCAACGAAAAGTTGGTTTTTTTAACTTTTCACGCTAATTACCTTGTTTATTTTGCTGTAATGCAATCGTTTACGGCTAAATATCAAAAATGAAGGTTTTAATAACTAATTACTATATAGAAGGGCTGACAGTTGGTTAGATTTTGTGCTTTACTTAGGCTTAAACAAAAATAACAAAGTACGGCAAAGGAGTGGCCCATGAAGATACTATTCAGTCTTATCATGCTGACGTTCAGTTCTTATGTCGTCGCGTCTCCACTGCCCCCACTTTCTAATGCGACCTCTTCTCCCCATCGACTTTTTGTGACCAGTGAGCAAGGCTCAAACCAATTCGATTCATGGAAAGTTGACACCGGTTACTCGTACAGCCTTTTCGATAACATTGATTTGTACGTAGGTACTCGTATAAACAATGCAGACAGTGATGGCAATGGGTTGTTAAGTGGTGTTAGTTATCAATTGACCAATCGAGTTTCTGTAAAAAGCTCTCTTCATTCTTATTCCGAAGTCGTCAATGACACGAAATCTGGTGCGCTTTCGGCAGAGGTCTCTAGCCGAATGAAGTTAACTGAGAATATCGATTTACATGCCACTCTCGATTATCAAGAGTGGCAACAAGGTATTGAGTTAGGGTTTGGATTTCGCTTTTAAACCTCAATATACGAATAATCCCACCTCCCTGCAGTTAAAGAATCAACCCTCAGAGATACCGACGACTTACTAGTACCCGATTAATAGAGAGTAGTCGTGGCGGTCAGCTTCATCCCAAAGCCGATATTATGATGATTCGATCAGCTTCTCTTTTGATGTAATAACACCATTCCAATCCGCGTAGATGTAATCACCAGGTTGAATCATCTGGTTCTGTATCGATAACGTTACGTTCACATCGCCCGCCCCTCTTTTCTCTGTTTTAAACGGACATGCACCTAACGCTTTGATGCCGAGATCCATTTGAGATAGTTGAGCAACATCCCTTACCGCACCAAAAATGATCACCCCTTCCCAACCATTTTCAATGGCGAGAATGGCGACCTGATCACCCATCAGTGCTTTTCGACAAGAATGGCTGCCATCAACAACCAGTACTTTCCCTTTGCCGTTTGTCGCCAAAACATCTCGAACTTTCGAATTGTCGTGATAACAACGTACCGTTTCAATTTGGCCAAAAAAAGCATCTCTTAAACCAAAGTTTTGTAAGGGCTGCTCAATGAGAGTCACCTTATCTTCATACTGGTCACAAATATCCGGTGTTATATCGTTCATAGTTCCTCCATGATTAATGTTAATCCTTTGCTGCTTACTAGGACGATGGCTTGGTCAAGTCTTCCTCCTGAAGTAAGGGTAACCTTGTTTAATTCCGATGTGCATCTTGGCAGAAAGACAAAAAGACAGTATCAAATGCACACTTAGATGCATAATAAGCTTAACAACTAAACCCCATTACTATTATTATTTGTTACATTTGAACTCTTGATGTAAATCAACAAAACTCAAGGAATTAACATTCAGTCATTGTTAGCATGCTGTTAAAAATATAAAATCTGCGGCATAGACTAATAGAGTTGACAGAAGGGATAAGGAAATTCTACCCACAAATTGTGGCACTAAGGATAGTCGGCAACGGTAGTATTATTTTTAATAACTTTAGTTTATTATTAAAAATTAATTAACCAAATGTAATTTTTTTGCCTAGTATTTAACCTATTAGCACAATTTTATCACAAGTTTAGGTACCGACAATGCAAACCCCGCAGATCCTTATCGTTGAAGATGAACAAGTAACTCGTAACACTCTTAAGAGTATTTTTGAAGCAGAGGGATACGCTGTTTTTGAAGCCAGTGACGGTGAAGAGATGCACCAAGTTCTGTCTGATAATCAAGTTAACTTGGTTATTATGGACATTAACCTTCCAGGCAAAAATGGACTTTTACTTGCTAGAGAACTGCGTGAACAAGCAAACGTAGCGTTGATGTTTCTAACCGGACGAGACAATGAAGTTGATAAAATTTTAGGTCTTGAAATTGGTGCTGATGATTACATTACAAAACCTTTTAACCCTAGAGAGCTAACAATACGTGCTCGTAACCTTTTAAGCCGCTCAATGAACGCTAGCGATGTGCACGAAGAAAAGCGCAGTGTAGAAAAATATGAGTTTAACGGTTGGGTACTCGATATTAACAGTCGCTCTCTAGTGAGCCCAAGTGGCGACGGCTACAAGCTTCCACGCTCTGAGTTCCGTGCGCTTCTTCACTTCTGTGAAAATCCGGGTAAGATTCAAACTCGTGCAGATTTGCTAAAGAAAATGACTGGACGCGAATTAAAGCCGCACGATCGTACAGTTGACGTAACGATCAGACGTATTCGTAAACACTTCGAATCTGTTTCTGGTACGCCAGAGATCATTGCCACGATTCACGGTGAAGGTTACCGTTTCTGTGGTGACTTAGACGAATAATCGTCATTTAAGTACATCAATGACAAGAAAGGCTTGCTACCGATAGCAAGCCTTTTTATTACCAATTTGTCACGTTCAGATTACAACATTCGACACTCAACTTAATGAACCATATCAATGTTCACATCACGTTCAACCAACCACTGCTCTTGACCGTCGCTACTGAGTTGCAATGCCACATCAACAGGAAGCCCTGGATTAACAGGCAACTGCCAGACAAATGCGATCTCCCACTGATTCGAGTTATGAGTACGAATATCAAACTCTTCACTGCTGATCAGCCACTCTTCGCCGCCCTGTTTAATCGAAACACGATTAATATCTAACTCAGCGGGTAACTCGCCTTGAGACTCAATATAAATGGCAGCATGCAAATTCTCCTCTGACTGAGATGATTCACCGATTGTTGGCATTCTATCTACCCAAAGTGAGCTTTTTAACTCAATCTGTGTTTGCGCAACGACCGTGGTGCTGCTTTCTTGCCAATTCACTTCCGTATTTTGACACCCGCCTAGCACTGTCAGTGCCAGAGATATCAATGCGATTTTTTTCATCATAATTATTACCTTTGAGCTAACCATTCTTTTAATATTTTAATATCATGCTGATATTCATTTTTAATCTCTTCTACCCAGTCAGAAATGTTCTCCCACCAAGTCACCCTTTCTGGTGATTGCGCTTTTTGCGCGATACTTTGAATGCGTTTCAAACCAATGGAGCCAGCGGCGCCTTTTATTTTATGGGCCTCAGAGACAATTCGGTCTTGGTCTTTTGCAATCATGTTTGAATCGAGAATTTCAATATAGCCAGGCATCATCTCTTCAAACATTTCGATGCTATCAATAACTGGCTTGATCCCCACGATATCGACATAGGATTCTAACATCGTGAGATCGAGTAAAGTGCTGTAAGTATCGTCTGATACGACGCTTTCTTTAATCGACTCAGAAGCCGCTGCATCACTCAATGAACATTCTGCCTGACACAACCGAGCAATGACATCTTGAATCGCTAACACGGAAAGTGGCTTACTCAATGCCTCATCCATGCCTTTGTCTAAGTATTCCTTCTTATTCTTCAATACATTTGCTGTTAGGGCGACTAAAGGCGGTAAATCATCGTAAGTTTGTCGGTATGACTGAGCCACATCAAACCCCGTCATATCGGGCAATTGAATATCCAGTAAAACCAAATCAAAATACTCCGGATTGAAAGTATCAATGGCTTCTTCCCCTGTCATGGCTACCGTCACTTGATGCCCAAGGCTTTCTAGCAATGAGCGGGCAACGGTGACATTTAACTCAATGTCTTCAACCATAAAGATATTCAGGCCAGGCTGCACAACAGGTATGGCTTTATCTGTCGTTGAACCCTCAGCAAGAGGCACCGTCATCGTCACAGTAAATGTGGTACCAAACCCTTCCTCACTCGATACCGATATATCGCCATTCATCATTTTAATCAGCTGTTTTGAAACCGATAAACCAATCCCTGTCCCTACTGCATGAAGATTATCCTTGCCCGACTTCACCTGATAATACATAGCGAATATTTTATCCAGTTCGCTCTCTGCAATGCCGATTCCCGTATCTTCAATCTCAATAACAATGTCAGCGTGCTCATCATAGCTTTCCGCGCTGACCGTCATCACGACGCCACCTTCTTTGGTAAACTTCATCGCATTGCTAATGAGATTCCAAAGTACTTGCCGTAATCGTGTGCCATCGACTTGAATCGTCGAAGGGAGGGCACTTAATCTTTCCAGATCAAACCGAAGGCCCTTTTGTTCAGCCATAAGCGCAGAGATGCTTTCTATTTCAGCGATGAACTCTTCAAAATGAAGTGGCGTTGGCAGTAACTCTAATTTTCGGCGGTCAAACTTATCCATATCGATAATATCGCTGAAAATATGGCCCAGTGTTATCGCACTCACATTGATTGTTTGCATGTAATTGCGTTGCTCTTTGTCTAATTGACTGTCTAGCAACATGCGACTTAACCCCACAATACCGTTGAGTGGTGTGCGGAGTTCATGGCTAATGGTTGAAATGAACGTGGTTTTATCTCGGCTCGCTTTCTCTAATGACTCTTCATGCTGTTTACGTTCGGTAATATCACGGCCAAATCCCACCAAACCTAAATGCGCGCCCTCTTTGCTATAAAAAGGCACTTTTCTCAATTCAAAGTAATTTTTTCTGCCATCGGGGTATTCCAGCCATTGTTCATAAGTGATCGCTTGATTATCAAGAAATACTTTCTGATCGGTATCAATGATCTGTTCTGCTATTTCTTTGCTATATACGTCTCTTGGTGATAATCCAACCAACTCACTTTCTCTTTTACCGGTGAGCTCTTCCATCGCACGATTACAACCCGAGAATATGCCATCAGCATTACGATAATAAATCAGGTCAGGGGAAGCATCGATAAACGATCGCAATAACGCCGTTCGCTCAGCCAGTTCTACTTGGGTTTTTTCTCGCTGATACACTTCATTTTCAAGATCATTGATCGCTTCTTTTCTCGCTTCTTCCGCTTTTATACGCTCTTCTATTTGTAAATTTAATTTTGCTATATTTTGTTGAAGGCGAAGGTTTAACTCTTGATCTCGAGAGCGCATATCTTTCAATTTTGACACCAATTTTGACAACCGCTGGCGAGACTCTTCCAACTGATCAACCACAACAGAAAGAAAGTAAACAGCCCATGGTGTGATGATCAACCCGAAAAATACCGAACGAACGATATCGATATCGTCAACATGACCACTTAAGGCCAAAGTGATTCCGACTTGAACTACAACGGCAAGAGCAACAAGAGCCATGGCGAGTAAGATAGAGAAACGGAGGATACCAAGCTTAACGAGAAGATCGACATAATACTGGGCGAGGTTTTTTATGGGTTTCATCATAGGCTTCCACATTAAATAGGCATTCAGTTTACTCTTTTTAGCCTAGATAGGTAAGCTAACCTCATCACAGCAAAAAGAACCTAACTGCATAAAATAAATCTTAGTTTATGCAGTTAGGTTCTGTTTCATAACGCGGTTCTATGAGTTTGTCAGTACAGGAGCAGAATAGCTAAAAGGCCGATTAAGTAATGAGCCCTGAGCACCATCACGATCCAGGGCTCGACCTATTTCGGTCATCGCAAGCCAACGATTTTCACACCATAGAGGGGCCAGCAATGTTGGTCGCCGGGCGGCGGAGGCAACACGGTGAAAAATGATCTCTGGTGGTGTCATACGGATAAGTTCGCTAGCGATAGACACGTAATCCTCCAGTTCTGGCGCGGTCAATTTTCCAGCTTTCCAAGCTTTCGCCATAGTACTGCCTTCAACAATATGTAAGCCGTGCAACTTTATTCCGTCGGTTCCCACCTGAAGTACTTTTTCCAACGTTTCTAAATTGTCATCTCGGGTTTCTTTAGGTAAACCGACAATCAGGTGTGTGCATACCTTGATACCCAACGAACGAGCTCGCTGGGTAATTTCAGAATAGCATTCAAAATCATGGCCTCGATTGATGTGTTTTAACGTCTTGTTACTGGCGGTTTGCAACCCAAGTTCAAGCCAAATTTCATAACCTTTATTCACGTACTCAGACAGTAGGTCTAACACCGAATCAGGGGCACAATCAGGTCGAGTTCCAACACACAAACCCACTATATCAGCCGCCTTGAGCGCTTCTTCATACATATTTCTAAGGACTTGTACTTCGGCGTATGTGCTGGTGTAGGCTTGAAAATAAGCCAGATATTTACGCGCTCGCTTCACTTCTCCTGCACGATCCGTAAGTTGTTCCACAATGCCTTTGACCTGTGTCTCCTCATCAACAAATGAAGACACATTGCAAAATGTACAACCGCCTCGTCCAATCGTTCCATCTCTATTGGGGCAGCTAAAGCCACCATGCAATGTTAGCTTGTGAACTTTTTCACCATATCTGCGTTGTAAATCTTGACCAATGGTATTAACCAACTCATGTAACTGCATAAACCGACCATATCTGTGTTTGCTAAAACGCTAGCAATCGAAACTATTATCAATTCGATTACTGAAAATTAATTACATCCCTGCAAGATAAAGTCACGCATATTAATGGCCTGCATATTGAGATTAACTATCGAAAATCAATAAACATGCAGAAATGTTGGTAAAAAAACCTCCTGTTGCACAAATGTTAACTATAATATGCATTTTTTAACTAAAAAAATGGTCTACAAGCGTCAGTTTTCATTGCAATGAGCCTCGACAAAATTGTAGGATACTTACACAATAGCGCCTAATTTGTATTCTTAATTACACGATTAGTTGCAGATTAATCGGTGAATCCAACCTCCCACCTATATAAGTCACTGGATTGTGATTTGAAACAACTGGATATCACTAAGGAATGTTTTTCTCGCCATATATTTCAGCGAGAGACGGAAAGGACTCAGACCAATCACACTGGTTGGTTTAGATTCATAAAAATAAAGGAACAGACTCAACACTAAGTTGGACTTAGCGATGTTGCGTCGATATTAAACTGGAAGGATGTATCTATGGTAGATAGAGAGCAGAGTGCACAGGGCATGTATACTCCGGAATTGGAGCATGATGCGTGTGGTATCGGTTTTGTTGCTCACTTAAAAAACCGTAAATCTCATGATGTAGTAACTCAAGCACTCGATATGCTAGCGCGTATGGAACACCGTGGTGGTCAAGGTTGCGATCCTTGCTCAGGTGACGGTGCGGGTATTTTGCTGCAAAAGCCTCATGAATTTTTACTCGAAGAATCAGTATCGCTGGGTATCAAGCTACCTTCTTTCGAAAAATACGGTGTTGGTGTTGTACTTTTCCCTAAAGATGAACATAAACGTGCTCAGTGTCGTGACATCCTTGAGCGTAATGCTCAACGCTTGGAACTGGAAGTATTAGGCTACCGCGAGCTGCCGACAGACAACTCTATGATTGGTGCTGATCCATTAAGCACTGAGCCTCAATTTGAACATGTCTTCATTACAGGTGGCCCGAGTACGACACCTGAAGAGCTAGAGCGTAAGCTTTACGTGCTGCGTAATTATACTGTTCGAGTTTGCCTAGAAAGTGTGTCTAACATTGGGGATGATTTCTACATCAACTCAATGTCATACAAGACTCTGGTTTATAAAGGCCAGTTAACGACGGAACAGGTTCCTCAGTACTTCCTAGACCTTCAAAACCCAACGATGGTGACCGCTTTAGCTTTGGTTCACTCTCGATTCTCTACCAATACATTCCCTCGCTGGCGTCTAGCTCAACCTTTCCGTTACATCGCTCATAACGGCGAAATCAATACGGTCCGTGGTAACTTGAACTGGATGAAAGCTCGTGAAGCGATCATTGAATCTGATCTTTTCACCAAAGCTGAAATCGACATGCTTCTTCCTATTTGTCAGGAAGGCAGTTCAGATTCATCAAACTTTGATATGGCACTTGAGCTCCTAGTTTTATCTGGTCGTAGCCTGCCACATGCATTGATGATGATGATTCCTGAAGCATGGCAAGAAAACAAAAACATGGATCCAACTCGTCGTGCGTTCTACCAGTACCACGCGAACGTGATGGAACCATGGGATGGCCCTGCGTCAGTATGTTTCACCGATGGTGTTCAAGTTGGTGCAACACTTGACCGAAACGGTCTGCGTCCTTCTCGCTACACAGTAACTAAAGACGACTTCCTAGTGATGGCGTCTGAATCTGGCGTAGTTGAAATCGCACCAGAGAACGTTGAATACCGTGGTCGTCTGCAGCCTGGTCGTATCTTCGTTGCTGACCTTGAGCAAGGTCGCATCATTTCTGATGAAGAAGTGAAAGACGGCATCGCAAGTGCACAGCCTTATGAAAAGTGGGTTGAAGAGAATCTTCTGAGCTTGAAAAAGCTACCAGATGCAAGTAACGAATTTAGCCAACCTTCTCCAGAAAAGCTTCTACACAAACAACAATCGTTTGGTGTGAGTTCTGAAGAAGTCAACGAGATCATTCTTCCTCTTGCAAAAACAGGCTACGAGCCTCTTTCAGCAATGGGGGCAGACTGGCC
>NZ_JBNGCJ010000530.1:0-1222 GCF_049974785.1 Vibrio genomosp. F10 str. 9ZD137 | reverse complement strand
CAACCACATCACGACGGCCATCGTACCAAAAATTCTGTTCTAGACCGAAATACTCCCCGGTGGCAGGAACAAACTGCCACAGCCCTGCAGCACTGCCATGTGAATAAGCGAAAGCATCAAAAGAACTTTCTACAATAGGAAGTAAAGCAAGCTCGAGTGGAAGACCTCTTTGCTCAATTTCATTAACAATCAGATATAAAAAAGGTTCAGCACGTTTGGAGACCGTTCTTAAATGCCCTGGATGCTTGAGATACCAAGTGCGGTAATAGTCAACACTCTTGTGATCTGGGACCTCCATTTGTAACTGCATTCCAATACGGTGCCAGATATCTTGTTGAGTTTGTGGGGTCACTTCAGCAATAGGTTTTAATTTAGGTGCTGTAGCTTTTAACTCACCTTGATTATCTCCCGTTGATGTTGGCAGGTGAGCCACATCTTGCGTTGGTTGTGAGGTTTCATACTCCCCTGTAGTAGAAGATGACTCCGGTGGCTGAGTAAGTTGGCAGCCTGTTAGTAACAGTGCCAAAACCCAGCTGTATTTTACTCGCATGTAACAGCCCTTTTTTAAAACAGCTGCTGATAATACTGGTCTGCCCCTACAAGTGACAAGCTAGAAAATGCTAAAATTCGTTCTTCCACTCACGTAACGCGGAAAAAACGGAGAGCGGGTCAATGTTTTCTGTTCGATTTGTCACCGATTTAATGACCGATTCCTCTTTGCAACGAAGAAATGGGTTGATCAGCTTTTCAAGTTTGATAGAGCTAGGAAGGGTAGATTGCTTCTGTGCACGAAGGCGATTGACATCATCTCGGTACTGGTGAAGTCGCTGATTCTCTGGCTCAACCGCCAATGCAAAAGAAACATTGCTGGCCGTGTATTCGTGGGCGCAGTAGATTTTTGTTTCTTCAGGCAGTGCGGCTAGTTGATCCAACGCCGTGTGCATCTGCGCGTAAGTCCCTTCAAAAACTCGACCACAACCCGCCGAGAAAAGCGTGTCTCCACAAAATAGATGCCCAGCACCGACATAACCAATATGTCCGAGTGTATGACCCGCTAAGTCGAGCACATCGAAAGACTCTCCAAATAACTCGATTTTATCCCCACCATTTACGGCGTGTGTGAGTGTTGGAATCGGCTCTTTTTCCGGGCCGACAACATCAATGCCGGGATACTGGCGAACGAGCTCAGGAACACCGCCTATATGGTCATGATGATGATGGG
>NZ_JBNGCJ010000529.1:0-473 GCF_049974785.1 Vibrio genomosp. F10 str. 9ZD137 | reverse complement strand
GTGCGAACTAAAAACTTGACTCTCATCACACTAATTACTAATATCTGCCCTGTCGAAAAGATTTTAGACTGGTTCGGTTATTCCAGTCCTCGTATATTTCGAGATTTAGTTGCTTCAAGCAAACCCGCGGCACTAACCTTTTACTAGGATGGTGCTCGTCTATGCTTTTCGTGCACCATCCATCGACACTTTGGATGGAACAATGCAAAAGAAACAGACCCTAATTATCGCACAAATCTTTATCTCCCTTATGATGGCACTCCTTATGACTGGCATCTTTAGCTTTATCGAACTTGGAATGACTCAAATATGGCTATACACATGGATGAAACAGTTCATTGTCGCTTGGCCCATTGCTTTCGTGTTATCGATTTTTGTTGGTAGCGCAGGCTTTAAATTAGCAAATAAAGTCACTTCTTAAGCTGCACACGCTGGCTACATCTGATATGCAGTCAGCATTAACACATAACGCC
>NZ_JBNGCJ010000528.1:0-1520 GCF_049974785.1 Vibrio genomosp. F10 str. 9ZD137 | reverse complement strand
GATGCCCAAGCGGTTTAACGCATTGTTGTACCGGGGAAATGAATATACGGCACGCGTTACTCAATGTGGTTTCGTCTATATAACGATTCTTGCTATTAGTGCAGCGAGTGTCAGCCAGTTGTTCATCACATGGGCCTTACCGCCAGACTACTTCCCTGCTGTTGAGTTGTTGACTGGGGTCATTATCGTTGCACTATTTAAAGAGCTTTCTGACTTGTTTAACATCGGAATACTACAACAAAAGAAGACCCAGTTATTGTTGGTGATGAATGTTGTTTGTACTTTGGTTGGGCTTGGGTTGTGTTTAACGCTATCGTCGTACGGCATTTGGGGGATCATCGGCTCAATCGCGTTCGCACAAGGATCACGGGCGGCTGCGCTGCTTTATTTCAGTCAGCGACTGGTAAAACTACCGTTTCAATTTACCGCATTGCTCCTGATCCTCATCAACACTCTTAGCTGTTTAGCACTTGGATTTATCTATACGCACCCTGTATGGCTCATTTTAATTACCTTGTTTGGTGCTATATTCAATTTAGCTATCGCGTACCGATATGAATTTCTGAGTGTTTTCGATTTCCCTCGTTTTTCGAGTGACTTACAAAGAACTGTTCGAGGATCCTAATGACCAGTGAGCACCGATTAAACTATGTGGGACTGGCTACCGTTTTTTGTTTGGTGATTGCCATCGCTTGGTATTTGGTCCCTCACCCGATTATTCCGATTATTATCGCGCTGATCCCGCTTGGTGCTTTGTTCGTACTCAGCCAGACTTTTTGGTTGGTGACACTATTCGTTCTTTTTTCATTTTTCCGGATTCACGAAGCAATACCGGCCCTATACTCCCTTAAAATACCTTTGATACTGTCATTGGGGGCGCTCTCTGCGCTGCTATGGCATACCCTAATCAGTCGGAAAATTCAGGTGTATTGGCACCGTTCACTAACATGGCTATCTGTGTTTTGGATCTTAGTCGTTGTAGGAATTGTATTTGCATCGAATATCGGTATTGCGGTGGCCAACTTCAAATCAATCTATTGGAAAATCATTGTCATGACGCTCGCTATAGCGTGGTTAGTGAACAACGACAAAAACATAGGCCGAATCGCGATTATGATCGTTCTGTCAGGGGGGCTCATCGCTTGTGTTGCATTGTACAACTCTGCCAACGGTATCGATTTGGTCGAAGGAACTCGTGTTTCAATTGGCCGCTCTTTTGGCTCAATGCTGGGTGACCCTAACGATTTGTCGTTGGTTTTACTTTTCCCTCTCGCTTTTTCCATTGGATTATCCACTACCCAACGCGTCCCTATCATCACTCGATTTCTTGCTTTATTGATCACATTTTTACTTATGAGTGCGATCATTGCTACTCAAAGTCGCGGTGGTCTATTGGGTTCGTTAGCGGTTATCGGAATCTATGCCTTTAAGTTGATCCGTTCAAAAACCCTACTGATTTCATTAGGGGTAATCGGTGCCATTGTCCTATATTTTGTTGCTGGGATAGATCGGAAGAGCGG
>NZ_JBNGCJ010000527.1:0-2530 GCF_049974785.1 Vibrio genomosp. F10 str. 9ZD137 | reverse complement strand
ATGCATCGGCTAGATAGCGTTTACTGATGAATTCATTGTATGAAGCCGCTATCTCTGGGTTGGTTTTTAACGTATTAGCAACCGCTTGCTCTAATGTTTGGCTATAGCCCGGAAAACTTGCGGCGATTAGAACACTAACAGCACTAATTCTATTCCAGTTCACGATGTTTCTCCTTGGACAACTCTGTCTTTGTTATTTGACGCGTCAATAAAATAACACGAATCGTTATAAAGCCTAATGTTTTTGTCCATATATGTAATCAATTTGTAAAGTTAAGACGTTTTGCAACATTGTAACGTGTCATTGTTGCATTGAATATATTGAACTAAGATCAAATCAATATAGTGATATCGATTCATTATCAATATGAGAGGTGGGTCGTATTATGCGTTCGACTGGGTTACTGAAATGTTAGTTTATTGGTTTTGTTTACAACCTATTAATGTTAAATTATAGCAATAATGAATGTAATTTCATGGGTCATTATTTTGACTTATTGGATTGGCAGTTTGAAATAGCAGAGGCGTCATATGGGTATCGGTACTTTTATTAATGGTAGCAATTTAGCTGCTGGGCAAATAGTGGTTATTGACATTAATGGAAATCTAAAGGTATTGAACGAAGGAGATCAAGTACTTCCGGGTGAAGTCATCGTAAAAAGTGATGGCTCGTTAGATACCCAAGCAGAACAGCCTCTGCAGGTTGAGATTGTTGGAGAAGACGGAGATAACCAAGATATCACGGCTGAAATTGAAGATATCTTTGCAGCCTTAGAAGAAGGTCAAGATCCTACTCAGCTTGGTGAAGAATTTGCGACTGCCGCAGGTGGAACATCGGGCTCAAGTTTGACGGCATCTGGAAGTATTTCTAGAGATGGCCGTGCGATTATCGCATCAACACAATTGGATACCGAAGGGTTGGAGTCATTAGGTCTTTCTGAGACACAAAGCTTAACCCTGCTTCAGCAATTTCGTCAATATTCCCCAACTTTTGTTGATTCCACAACTGCCGATCTAGGCGATACTCTTGCGATTTTTACTGAAGAAGACACGCCGGTAAGCGGGCAGTTTTCTGCAACAGACAGTAACGGTGACAGCCTTGTTTATTCACAAACCTCTGCTCCTGAGAACGGTACTGTAGTCGTTAACCCAGACGGCTCATGGGAATACACACCGAATGAAAACTACAATGGCCCAGACAACTTTACTGTTGAGGTTTCAGATGGCCGAGGCGGAATTGACACTCTCGTTGTCGAGATTGGCGTCACACCGGTTAATGACGCGCCCGTATTTGTTGATGAAAATAGCAGTGATGCAGGAGAAGGAACTTCCGTAATAACGAAAGAGGATTCTTCTGTCTCCGGTAAAGTTCAAGCACTAGATGTGGATGGTGATGACCTTGCTTATATAGTTTCTAATCAAGGTGAAAATGGCACGGTAATTGTTGATACAGATGGTAATTGGACATATACACCAGCTCAAGAATATAACGGTGGTGATAGTTTTGAACTAACAGTTTCAGACGGTCAAGGCGGGACAGATACTTTCACTGTGGATGTTACAGTATTACCTGTTGCTGAAATGACCATATCCGCCGGGGATCCTGTCCAAGAGGGTGATAATGCCTATCTTGAATTTACCATTTCTCTAGATCAAGCAGTAACAGAAGATGTGCAACTGAATCTATCTCTTGGTTTAGACGAAGACACTGCAACTAAAGATGCTGACTACGCTAAACAGCTTTATATTAAAGATGGTGATGACTACCGCGAAATCAATGAAAAGGATCTTACACTTCAAACAGGTGAGACAGAGTTAGTCGTTTATGTTCGTGTTGCTGATGATGCAGATACCGAAAGTACTGAATCAATTACCTTAACGGCTAGTAGTGATAGCGAATTTATTGAATCCCCTTCAACACAGGGAATTGGCTCTATCACGGATGACGACCGTAATAACGACGGCATTGATGACGATGCCTTGGCCACGGTGAACATCAGCGCGACGAAGGGGGACGTGACAGAAGGTCAAACAGCCCGCTTTGAAGTGAGCCGAGAAGGCGGTGATAAAGGTCAAGCGGTTGGCGTGAAGTTAAGCTTGGTGCACGATGCCCAAAACGGCACGAGCGCGGACGACTTTGAGGGCACCTTGCAATACAAACAGGGCGGAGAGTGGCATAACGTTGATCCGGATGTCGCGATTACCGTACCAGCGAACGATTTGCAACTGCGTCTTGTGACCCAAGACGACAAGGTCACGGAAGTACCGGAAGGGTACAGCGTCCAGATCACCGAAGTGGTCAATGGCCATGAGGGCAGCAGCCTAATGGTCGAGGGCTCTATTCTAGACGATCGCGGAGTAGGCAATCCTAATGTCGATGAAGACACAACTGCAACATTCCAAATCACGGGTGGAAACACCGTTGAAGAAGGGGATGATGTATTCCTGAGCTTCAATGTAGTACTGGGTAATGTGGTCGGTGAAAATGTTGCCTTTACCTTGTCAGCTGCCATTGACGGTGATTCAACGA
>NZ_JBNGCJ010000526.1:0-3045 GCF_049974785.1 Vibrio genomosp. F10 str. 9ZD137 | reverse complement strand
TTGTTCCGTTTAAACGCCTTGTTATGTGTTGAGTGTATGACGATAACGTATACCAATCTAAATGAATGCTTTAGTCCCAAAACTGTTATTCTGCTTTTGACAATTACATATTCACAAAGCACCAAAGCGCTATGTGATGGACTGATTTGATATTTAGTGCTTTTCTGCTGAGTCCAAGTTCGTGACAGCCCAATCATGCATTGCCCACAAAACCGGCTCAAGCGATTGACCAGTATTTGTCAGCGAATATTCGGTTTTCGGCGGCACCTCTGCAAATACTTTACGGTGCACAATCCCATCCTTCTCTAACTCACGCAGATGTTTTGTCAACATTCGTTGGGATGCATCAGGTATGAGCCTGCGAAGTTCATTGAAACGCTTCGTACCACTCAGTAAGTGATGAATAATGGGACATTTCCAACGGCTACCAATCAATTTTATTGTTATTTCTACAGGGCACTCTTCTCTCATTTTTTTACTTCCGTTTGATTTTTTAACTAAAAATATTCATGGTTACAAAAATGTACCTACTTACCATAAAAGAACTAATGTTATATATTAGCTTTAGTAAGGTTTATTTATCAAGTACAACAAATTGTAATCATTAGGAGGCCCCCATGAGCACTTCACAAAGAGTCATTCACTATGACGATCTACCCCAGGGCGGGTTTGCTGGTATTTTGGAACGGCATATGGTTCTGAACCCGGAGTTATGGCCAAAGGCAAAAGACCGGACTGACATTAGTCATGGTCTTGTAGACTTTATTTATTTGGCGCTAGGTCAATTTTTACCTAACGATGGCGCACCGATGCATCCGCATCATGACGTCGATATTGTCAGCGTTGTTTTCTCTGGCAGTGTGGGGCACAAGGGTACTCTAGGTGATGGCACCGCAATTCACGCACCTGAAGTTCAGGTTCAGCGTGCTGGAACTGGTATGCAACATGCTGAGTTTAACCTCCATGACACACCCGCTGATATTGCCCAAATCTGGTTTAAGCCACCCGAAAAAGGACTTGAACCTGCCTATAAAAATTTCAAACTCTCAGATAGTGGTTTAACAACTGTACTCGGCGGCACGGATGGCAGCTTCATTAGCAATATGGTTTGTAAGGTTGGTTACCTACCCGTCGGCGAAGAAATAACAGTCAATCAACCGTTTGTGGTTCTCATCACCCAGGGTAAAGGTAACGCAAATGGTGTACCTGTAACGAAGGGAGATTTAATCGAGGGTGACTCCCTTCAATTCATTGCTGGTCATGATTTAGGGTTGGCCCTTATTCATGCAAGATACTAATAAAGGAATGATGACACCCCCCCAAAAAAAACTGTTTGCTTATGCGACTTCAACCAGTCGTAATTCAATAAACAAACAACTCGTGACTTACGCAGCATCCATGCTGACAGGATACTCCATTGAGATCGCTGATTTAAATGACTACGAGCTTCCGTTGTTTAGCGAAGATGTTGAGCAAGCACTCGGTCAACCGGAAAACGCAGTAAGATTTTTCAATAAGATCGGAGAAGCCGATGCCTTGCTGATTTCGCTGGCAGAACATAATGGCAACTACACAGCCGCGTATAAAAACCTGTTTGACTGGTGTTCTCGTATCAATCCGAAAGTTTATCAAGATAAACCTATCGTCTTACTTTCGACATCACCGGGAGCGCGCGGAGCAAAATCATTATTGGATTTGGCAACCAATACAGTTCCGTTCTTTGGTGCAGACTTACGGGGTATGTATTCAGTCCCGTCATTTTATGAACACTTTAAAGGTGGCTTTATCACAACAGAGGAAATCAAAGAAGCCTTACTTGGCATAGTCGAAAAACTTCGTGATGAAAATTTATAACATTGTCAGTGGTTTTTCTTTATTTGAAACAATAAACAAGAGGAGAAACGAAAATGAATAATACACAGATTACAGCGCTAAAAGCTTCAGCAATTCTATGGGTTATCTGGGGAGTAGTCCATGCCTTCTTCGGTATTGCCATAATGGCTGTAGATACTTCTAAAGGCTTTGCCTACATTGCCGCAGGTGTTGTTCCTGAGACATTGAGTGCAGACTATCATTCAGCTATCGGTGCTATTTTGAATCAGCACGCTTGGAACTTGTTGTGGTTTGGCGTTGTGACAACTTTTGGCGGAATAATGATCTGGCGACGCAATATGACCGCTATCTGGGTCAGCGCCATGGTGGGCGGCACAGCGGATCTGGGTTACCTAATTTTTGTGGATTTCGGGGGCTTTGCTACGTTCTTCCCTGGTACGCTTATGACACTAATCGCTGGTTCTGCCATTTTGCTTAGCGGTTGGGTTTGGCTAGATCAACGCAAAAACGCTATATAAGGCGCCATGTAAATACCACCTAAAAAGCCCAATCTAATGTCTAGCAACGGTGGGTTTATTGTTGGCGACAAAGGGATTCAGATAATAGAAAACCATGGTTTATGCCAATGATTACTGCGTCTATTCGATCCCTTGAGCACAATGGATTATTCCACCACTAAGAGAATGATTTCATTATTATTTATATAGGCACATAACGCTTTACTAAGTGGCAGAACAACCTAACCTTGCCAAGCCTGTTAAACTCCAAGCCGAAAGTGCCGAACGTTTGACTGTCCACTTAAGTAATTTGTTATACAAACTTACCACCATTTAGGGCTAGTGCCATATTGGTTTTCACCAGGTTTACCATCGATAGTGTAGAAATAGATCAGAACTAAGCAGCCTATAAATGGAATAAAGCTGATTAATAACCACCATCCTGATTTCTCTATGTCATGAAGTCGACGAACTGAAACAGCAATTGCAGGTAATAAGACTGCTAGGCCATAGATTAACGATAAGAATTGAGTGCCAAAACTGCGGTCTATAGCTTGTAGTGCAAAACTAATGATCAAGTTGATCAAGATAAACATCCAATACTCTTTTCGTCGAGCTCGTCCTTCAAATACCGTATATTTTTTTAAAACGCCTAAATACCATTCCATGGTTAACCTCCGATTGATAGTTTGTATAACGCTCTGCTAAGCGGCAA
>NZ_JBNGCJ010000525.1:0-1055 GCF_049974785.1 Vibrio genomosp. F10 str. 9ZD137 | reverse complement strand
CACTAAAAAAGAGCAGCGAATCTTCATCACCTTCAGTATCCGGTTTATCGTCAGTAATACCAAACTTGAACTCTAGATCGTTACCATCGCCAGCAACGACGCTGAAATCTTCACTATTTGCTTTATCACCTTCAGCATCATCTCCAGATATCACGGCAGTGCCGTCTCTGACTTCGATTTCGAGCGCGCTGAGATACGTTTTAAAGTCAAGATCGGTGCCATTCAGCTCTGCATTGATCTTTAATCCTGTTTCAGCAGTATCTAAGAAGAACTGATCCCCTGTACTTTCAACGGTTAAGGTTTCTGAACTCCACTGATTATCGCTGGCTTCTAACTGTACTAAGCCCAACGCATGAAGAATATCTGTGTTTGACACTCCCTCAATGAGCAACGCAGGCTCTTCAGCTTGTATGTCCGCTATACTCATAGTGGCACCATTGACTAACGCTAACTTGCTCCAAGTTTGTACGTCAGTCGATAGTGATAATTCACCATTGTCACTTAAGCTAAACTCTAGCAACTGGCTCCACATTATGTGTGCATTGTTTGAAGAGCCTTGAGTACCGTCAGAGTAGTTAAATAGCCCTTTATTCAGTTCGCGATTCACATCTTCAACCCATTGCGACAGACTGCGTTCTGGATCTGCGGCTAGCTGCAATTCAATACGTTGGCCGTCTACGCTAATAGAGAATTGAATCGCATCTGCTGGGTCAAAACTGTTGGGAAGATTATCAAAATTGAAGGTGCTCGGTAGTGTAATATCCTGAGGCGTTTCGCCAAGTGCGTCGAGCCCGTCAATGACCTGCGGTGCAACACTGTTATCCGTAAGAGTAATTTGCCCATTCTCTAAACTCGCAACTAAATCATCGGATAGGTCATTAATCGCCTCAATCAAAACATCGAGTGTCGCTGTCGACACATTAAGAGAATCGAGATCTAAACTTAATTGCTCACCACTTTTGAGCGTAAATTTCAGATCCGCTTGCTCCGTTTTATCGGTTGGCAAGCCTTGTCCATCATTCAGCTCACTCAGCAACGTATTGCCGTTCGCAGGC
>NZ_JBNGCJ010000524.1:0-16991 GCF_049974785.1 Vibrio genomosp. F10 str. 9ZD137 | reverse complement strand
ACCGACTGAGCTATCCGGGCAACGGAGCGCTATTAAACGGATTTTCTGTTGCTTCGTCAACTGATTTTTATAAAAAAACGCAAAAAATCGTTCAACTGCTGATGATTTAAGCAATTGTGTGATTTATATTTTCCCTGCGTTAAATTCTTTCTTGTAGTTCGTTACTTTTTCTAGATAGCGTCGAGCTTCGGCATTGGGGTGCTTTTTGGTCAGAGCCCAATACACTTGGTTCGGCTGTAACGAGTTAAGGTCACGCATTGCTCGCTTACGATCACTTCGGTTAAAGGTGTTCAGTACTCCACCGGCACCACCGTTGTATGCAGAGATCATACTGTATTCGAGAGACAGAGGGTTATTGACGTCCTTGAGGTAGCGATTTTTTAGAATATAGAAGTACGCTGTACCCGTATCGATATTTTTCTCTGGATCAAAAAGGTATTCAGGTGAAGGCTCCCCGGATTTTTTCTTAACCAGGGTAAAAACATCTCGCCCTGCTGTTTTTGGGACGACCTGCATTAATCCATAAGCGTTAGCCCAACTTACCGCGTAAGGGTTAAAGCTGCTCTCTGTTTTGATGATCGCGTAGATAAGATCTTCTGGAATGTCGTATTTATTGGAGGCGCGACGGACGATATCTGCGTACTTGTAGCTGCGGATCTCTACCTGATCTTCCACCATCGGGATCTCAACATAATAGGCTTTCTTGAAATCAACATCTTTGACTTTCAGGTGGTTGGCGATGAGATAGTCGGCAAACTGATTCGCTCTCCAAGACCATTGAATGGGCTTTTTATCTTGATCGAGCACTTGTCGATAGAGAAAAGGTCGACCTTCAAGTTTGATGTCCTTAGAAGAAAACAGATCGACATTCATAGGGTCATCAGGGGTGAGTAAAGTCGTAACAATGGCGTTCTTTAGATGCTTTTTGGGATCGGTAGGAGATACCGTTTCTACAATGATCGTTCCTTTGTCAAAGTTAACCTCAGAGCGGCTTAGATAATTATCAATATATTTTACATAATTACTTTTCCCCGCGACTTTGACCTCACGGCTACCCCAGCGTTTCTCTATGTTGCCGTTAAAGCTGCTGATGAGAGCATCTAATGCTCCGATGTCTTTTTCAAATTGACCTGGAAGCTCGGCGAGATTGGTTGCAAAACGATTGGTTGGCTCATAATCTACGGCGTAAATGTTTTCAATGAACTCTCGGCTGCACCCTGTCAGTGTCGTTGAACTAATGAGCGCTGCTGTAAAAAAGTAAGCGAACTTTTTCATAGGGTCCTTATATTTTGCTTCCCAAAATGCCAATGAGAGCATCGATAAATATCATTGATGCTCTCAACTAAGCCGTAACTTCAACTGTGCCATAACTTCTACTAGCTCATAACACTGTGTGAGTTAGGCGCTTGGTGGAGTATAACCTTCGATATGAACTTCTTTACCTTCAAAAAGAAAATTCACCATTTCTGTTTCCAGCAAGCCCCGGTGTTCTGGATCCATCATATTGAGTTTTTTCTCGTTAATCAGCATCGTTTGTTTACTTTGCCACTGTGCCCAAGCTTCTTTTGAAATATTGTCAAAAATACGCTTACCTAAATCTCCTGGATACAGTTGAAAATCCAATCCTTCCGCGTCTTTATTTAAACGAGCACAAAATACTGTACGGCTCATAGTGATTCCTTTTTTAATGATGATTGAAGTTCATGAGGCAGACTCTCTAGTAACAGTTTTACAGGGGCTGCCAAGCCGACTTCATCGGGTTGAGACAAGTTATACCAAAGACTATTCGTTCCTTCCATTATCATCTCAGGTTGTTTCGACAACTCGACCAATATTGGGGTGATATCGAGGTGATAATGGCTAAAAGTGTGTCTAAATGAGATCAGTGTTTGTTGTTTCACGATGTCTTTATCTTGAATCGCACGCTGATCAAGTAGGTGTGATAATTCGTTATTAGTATGTTCAGGGAAGCAATAAAGACCACCCCATATACCACTTTGTGGGCGCTGCTCTAACCAAACTTGATTCTTGTAATGCAAAATCAAGAACCATGTTTCTTTAACTGGCTTCTCTTTTTTGGGTTTTTTCCCTGGGTAATTGAGTGGGCTATCCTGTTTGTTTGCAACACATAAATCTTCAATTGGGCACAATGTGCACTTAGGCTTGCTGCGTGTGCAGACCATGGCACCCATGTCCATCATTGCTTGATTGTATTTATCGACATTCGTATCGGGCGTGTTTGCTTCAGCAATTTCCCACAATTTATTTTCTACTTTCTTTTGCCCTGGCCAGCCTTCTACGGCGAAGCTACGAGCCAGCGTTCGTTTGACATTGCCATCTAATATGGCGTGCGGTTGTTTATATACTGAAGAAAGTATCGCTGCTGCTGTTGAGCGGCCAATACCGGGTAGGGCGTTCATTTGCTCTATGTTGAGTGGAAATTCACCCTGATATTCGGTAGCCACAATTTGCGCCGCTTTATGGAGATTTCGTGCTCTGGCGTAGTACCCAAGCCCAGTCCAGAGATGCAATACCTCGTCTTGTTTCGCATTGGCCAAATCAATCACGGTAGGGAAGCGTTCTAAAAACCGTTGATAATAAGGAATAACGGTCGCAACTTGCGTTTGCTGCAACATAATTTCAGATAGCCAAACACTGTAGGCCGATTTGTTTTGTTGCCAAGGTAGGCTTTTTCGCCCGTAGGCGTCATACCACTCTAAAATGGCGTTTGCGAAAGGAGTCACGACATGCTCGATGTTTTACTTTTATTAGGGGTAAAATTGCACCACAATTACGGTTGGATGTAAAACAGACAATTTGTGTGGGAATTTATCGTTATAAAGACTTGCACCCGAGGCAATTCTTTGGATAATCCCCGCTTTGATTAATCAATGTGCAGGCAAAGACCAATGAGTGAAGTGACCACTAACGAATATACTGAAGACGGCAAACTGGTTCGAAAGATCCGCAGTTTTGTTCGTCGTGAAGGCCGCTTAACAAAAGGCCAAGAAAATGCGATGAACGAATGCTGGCCAACAATGGGTATTGACTATAGCCCTGAGCTACTTAATTGGAGTGAAGTGTTTGGCAATGACAACCCTGTTGTACTAGAAATTGGCTTTGGTATGGGTGCTTCATTGGTTGAAATGGCGAAAAATGCGCCGGAAAAGAATTTTTTAGGTATTGAAGTACATAGCCCAGGTGTTGGTGCATGTTTAGGTTCAGCACGTGATGCCGGTGTTACTAATTTACGTGTGATGTGCCATGATGCAGTTGAAGTGTTTGAACACATGATTCCAAACGATAGCCTGCATACGCTTCAACTGTTCTTCCCTGACCCTTGGCATAAAGCGCGCCACCATAAGCGCCGCATTGTGAAAGCTGAATTTGCCGAAATGGTCCGAGCTAAATTGCAAATGGAAACGGGTATTTTCCATATGGCGACAGATTGGGAAAACTACGCAGAACACATGATTGATGTTATGAACCTTGCACCTGGTTTTGAGAATATTGCCAAAGACGGGGATTACATTCCGCGTCCGGATGAGCGTCCTTTGACCAAGTTTGAGGCTCGCGGCCACCGTTTAGGTCATGGCGTTTGGGATATTAAGTATCGTCGCACCGCTTGATGTTGATAGCGAGTTGCATCTCGCAATGAGTAAACAATGAAGTAAGAGCCAGCATATCTATGTTGGCTTTTTTGACCTTAGAGCATCTCTTTTCATTCACAGATGCTGTGGCTAATCTCTTATTTGGATTGCAGTATGAAACCGACACCATTGATCTTGGAAGATATTTTACGAGAAGTTCGCCCTTTGATTGGCCAAGGAAAGGTCGCTAATTACATTCCCGCACTGGCAAAAGTAGCCAATGATAAATTGGCGATTGCCGTTTATACCAAAGAAGGTGAAGTGATAAAGGCTGGCGATGCAGACGATGCATTTTCTATTCAATCGATTTCTAAGGCACTCAGTTTAACGCTAGCGATGTCTTTGTATAAACCAGAAGAAATCTGGCAGCGTGTGGGTAAAGAGCCTTCTGGGCAAGCATTTAACTCAATGATTCAACTTGAAATGGAGCAGGGGATACCTCGCAACCCATTTATTAATGCGGGTGCCATTGTAGTGGCTGATTTACTTCATAGCCGTTTGTCTGCCCCTAGACAGCACTTACTCGATTTTGTGCGTCAGTTAGCGGGTGATACGCACATTGTGTACGATAAAGTCGTCGCCGCATCGGAAATGATGCACAGCGATCGCAATGCTGCCATCGCTTATTTGATGCGTTCATTTGGTAATTTTGAAAATGAAGTCATTCCAGTGCTCAATAATTACTTTCACTCTTGTGCGCTGAAAATGAGCTGCGTTGATTTGGCGAAGACGTTTAGTTATTTAGCTAATAAAGGGGTATCGGTGCAAAGTGGTAAACAAATCATTACCCCAACCCAGACAAAACAATTGAATGCTCTGCTGGCAACGTGTGGTCTTTATGACGGAGCGGGCGAGTTTGCTTATCGAGTGGGCATGCCTGGGAAATCAGGTGTTGGCGGAGGCATTGTCGCTATCGTGCCTAATGAGATGAGTATTGCGGTATGGTCCCCTGAACTAGATCAATCTGGCAATTCGTTAGCGGGTACCCAAGCGTTAGAATTATTATCTGGGCGAATTGGCCGCTCAATATTTTAGTCAAAATGTGGAAGAAAAAGAAAAGGAGTCGAGTCTCCTAATTGGTTTTTCTTCCACTTTCTTCATTTCCCTTTTTACTTTGCTTTTTACTTTTTCTTTCTAGTATTACCGCTACGACTCTTCCACCATAAAGGCTTCAAGCAGATCATTGAGAAACAGTTTCCCTTTTTGCGTGATCTGCCAGTGAGTCTCCGTCTCGGTCAAATACTGCTTATCCAATGCCCAATTAATGGTGTCGTTAATCGCACTCAGTGGTAAGCCAGTGGTATTGATAAAGTCTTGTTTTGGGCAGGCTTCTATCAATCGAAAACGGTTCATAAAGAACTCGAATGGCCGATCTTCATTATCGACACAGTTCTCATCGGACAGATAAGGTTTAGTAAGATTTTGATAAGCCGACAAGTACCCCTTTGGGTGTTTGATTTTTGTCGTGCGGACAATGCGTCCATCCGCAAAGCTGAGTTTACCGTGAGATCCACAACCAATCCCTAAATAGTCACCAAAGCGCCAGTAATTTAGGTTGTGCTGACATTGAAACTCAGGTTTGCTGTAGCCCGAAATTTCATATTGAACATAACCCGCATCACTGAGTTTCTTGTGGCCTTGCTCAAAGATATCCCACAAATCATCGTCATCTGGAAGTGTTGGCGTTTTATAGTAAAACAAGGTGTTCGGTTCAATGGTGAGTTGATACCAAGATAGATGCGGAGGGTTAAGCTCAATCGCCTTATCGAGATCCGATAGTGCCTGATCGATGCTTTGATCGGGTAAGCCGTGCATCAGATCGAGATTGAAGCTAGTTAGCTGGATGTGATGAGCGAGTTTAGCGGCATCCACCGCCTCTTGCTGGCCATGAATACGGCCAAGACGTTCCAGCTTCTCCTGTTCAAAGCTTTGAACACCAATCGATATTCGTGTCACTCCAGCGGTCTTGTAGCCCTTAAAACGCTCTACTTCAACCGTACCCGGGTTAGCTTCCATGGTGATCTCAATATCGTGCTTAAATGGAATGCGCGCTTCAATCCCATTGAGCAAAGTTTTAATGCCACTGGCGGAGATCAGGCTTGGCGTACCACCGCCAATAAATATGGAATGTATTGGACGAGGGTTTGCATTCAATTGATAACGTTCAATGTCGCTATCAAGGTCATCTAACAAGGCTGAGATGTACTCGTCTTCTGGAATGTTGCCTTTCAGCGCGTGAGAATTGAAATCGCAATAAGGGCACTTTTGCACACACCAGGGTATGTGCACATATAGACTGAGTGCTGGAGGGATTAACATGATCGTTATGACTGCTTTTCTAAGGTTGCAAATAAGCTTTTTAGAGCTTTTCCACGATGCGATAACTGCTTTTTGCGTGATGATTCAAGTAATGCTGATGAACAACCTTCTTCAGGGACATAGAAAATCGGGTCATAACCAAAGCCGTTTTCGCCTTCCGCTTGTGTCAGAATATGACCTTCCCACTTACCATGACAAACCACAGGAGTGGGATCGTTTTCATGGCGCATCAGAACTAAGACACAGTGAAAACGAGCGGTTCTTTGTGCTTCTGGAACGTCTTTCAATGCATCAAGCAATTTGTCTAGATTCTGTTGATCGCTTGCGCCTTCGCCAGCATAACGAGCAGAATAAACCCCCGGAGCGCCTTGAAGAAAATCTACTTCTAACCCGGAATCATCAGCAATTGCAGGGAGGCCGGTTTCTTTTGCCGCATGGCGAGCCTTGATGATGGCATTTTCAATAAAGGTGGTGCCTGTTTCTGCTACATCTGACACGTTAAATTCATTTTGTGCCACTACATCAAAACCAAAATCAGACAGAAGATCCGCCATTTCACGAACTTTGCCTTGGTTGCCTGTTGCTAGTACTAATTTGTTCATATCTTTCTCGAATATCGTGGATGAAGAGAACTACTCTTCAACATAAAATTTTTGGCTGAACGTTAACGGCCCCGCGCCTGAATTGCCAGCGTGAATATCTAAATTGAAGGTGAGAGTTTCTTCATTGCTGATTGGAAACTCAGCTAGGTAATAGATCGCATTCGCCTCTTTAATTTCGCGAAACGTTAATGTACGAGTTTGTCCGAGTAAGTTTCTGGCGGTTCCTGACACTTTGGCGGTGACGGCGGGTTTTCCAACCAGTGAGTTATCCAGCACGCTGATGTTTAAAACAGCGGAATAGCCATTACGTTTTAATTTGTAACTGGTTGCTACCTGCTTTGTTAAAAACGTCGAGTTAAAGGCCGAGTAATGAACCTCTACATCCTTTATCTTTGTAAACTGACCGGCCCAAGCTGGGCTTGCTAGAATGGCGCTTACGAGTATCAGTATCCATCGGTTCATCTTGTTTCCTTACTTCTGATGTAAATAAAAAGCCATCACAAGATGGCTTTGACGTCACTTGGGCTGATCACCGGTTATTATAGCTGATGCCAGATAGGACCGATTAAATCACCCATTAGGAAATTAGCAAACTGTAGGCCAATAAAGAGAACGAGAACGCTTAAGTCGAAGCCTCCCATCGCAGGCAAAATACGGCGAATGGGTGCCAGCATTGGCTCTGTTAGCTGGTGGAATACAAACTCGATTGGGCTACGGCCTTGGCTCACCCAGCTTAAAATGGCGCGAATCAGTAATACCCAAAACAGTAGACCTCCGGCGGCTTTAAGCAGTGATAATAAGCCTAAGAATAAGAAATCGGCACTGAAGACAAATGATCCACTAGAGCTTACAAGAACTAAAGCGACAAATTTGAGTACACAAAGAACGTACGCAAATAAAACCGTTGCAACGTCTAAGCTACCGATTGAAGGGATCACTCGGCGCAGCGGAGCGACCACAGGTTGAGTCGCTTTAACAATGAACTGGGAAAACGGATTGTAGAAATCGGCGCGAGAAATCTGCAGCCAAATACGCAGCAAGACAACCATGATATACAGGTCAAACAGCGTTGAAATTAAAAAACTCATTGAGCTCATAATGGGTCCTTACGACAAAAAATAATCGTCACTAGTAAAAGTAAAATCGTTTAAACAAACGGTAAAATTAAAATTCTTTTTCCATCTCTTGTGCTCTTGCCACTGCTGATTGCATGGCTTTAGCAACAATACTTGAAAGCTGATGCTGATTAAATGTTTTCAATGCTTCGGCTGTTGTACCGCCTTTTGAGGTGACTTGTTCACGCAAGGTTGATAGCTCTGTTTCTGGATTGGCCACTACCATTGCTGCGGCACCTAGTGCTGATTGCTGAACCAATAGCCGTGCGGTTTCTTGGTCAAAACCTTGAGCTATCGCTTCTGCTTGCATCGCTTCCATGAATAGGAAGAAATAAGCCGGTGCGCTGCCCGCAGCTGCAATCACGCTGTTAATGCCCGATTCTTGCTCAACCCAGCATACCTTACCCACCGCACTCATGAGTTCAGCGGCAAATTTTTTATCCTGCTCTTGTACCTCATCAGCGGCAAATAATCCACTCATGCCCTGACCAACTAAAGAAGGCGTGTTCGGCATAACACGAACAAGCCTTAACGTTGTGTTAAACATTTCATTGAGGCGGGCTGCGTTAATGCCTGCTGCGATCGAGATGACAAGTTTGTTGCTGTAGTCGATGTTTTGGAGTTCTTTCCCAACCGTTTCCATGAGCTGGGGCTTCACCGACAGGACAATGACATCGGCATTTTTTGCGGCCGAAGTGTTGTCTGATTGGGTGTTAATGCCGCACTGTTCACTGAGATAATCAAGTTTAGGCTGACTTGGATTGGTCGCTGTGATTAAAGACGCTGGGTAGCCACTCGCTACAAGGCCCGCAATAATTGAGCGAGTCATGTTCCCTGCACCAATGAAGGCAATCTTCTTATGTTCCATTCTATTTAACCTAAATGTTAATGACCGTTGTCGATATCGAAACTCATGGCGCGAGCCAGCAAAGTTACTCGATCGTTTGTCTCTCGTTTTTATATATTTCGTTCTTATGTCGCCAGTTGGCATATGATAAGAACGCATAAAGCAAAGTGACTACGGTTTGTTGGCGTAGTCCCTAGCACCAAAAATGGCAGTGCCGATACGTACCATAGTACTGCCCGCATGGATCGCTGCTTCCATATCCCCACTCATCCCCATAGACAAAGTATCTATTTGGCTATATTTCTCGCTAAGTTGTTGCTTTAGTAGCGCTAGTTTGTCAAATTCAGCACGCTGGGCTTGGTAATCAGCCACATTAGCAGGAATGGACATCACTCCTCTTAACGTGAGGTTTGGAAGGGTAGAAATCAACTCCGCCAGTGTAAATAACTCGTCACCGCTGATCCCAGACTTACTTTGTTCACCACTGGTGTTGACCTGAATAAGCACTTGAAGTGGCTCCATAGCGTCAGGTCGTTGATCATTGAGCCTTTGTGCTGTTTTTGCTCGGTCAATGGTATGAACCCAGTCAAAATGCTCGGCCACCAAACGGGTTTTATTGGATTGAATTGGGCCAATAAAATGCCATTCGAGGTCGAGTGACGGATGAGATTGATTAAAGTGAATCACTTTATCGACCCCTTCTTGCACGTAATTTTCACCAAACCGTCGCTGCCCGCACTGAGCCGCATCGAGAATGGCTTCAAGAGGCTTAGTCTTACTCACTGCTAAAAGTTGCACGGACTCTCGAGGTCGTCCACACTTTTGTTGTGCGCTTTCTATCTGTGAGGTGATATGTTCAATATTTTGTTCAATACTACTCATAGCTAACTTTTTAAGGATATTTAATGGATATTGCAGAGTTATTGGATTTTAGTGTAAAGCATAATGCGTCAGATCTACACCTTTCTGCAGGGGTGCCTCCAATGGTACGGATAGATGGTGAAGTAAGAAAGCTTGGTGTTCCTGCTTTTAGCCATGCAGAGGTTCATCGACTGGTTTTTGAGATCATGAACGATGCTCAGCGCAGTGAATATGAAGAAAAGCTCGAAGTGGATTTTTCTTTTGAACTGCCGAATGTTGGCCGATTCCGTGTGAATGCGTTTAATCAGACGCGTGGTAGCTCAGCGGTATTTCGTACAATCCCTGTGCATATCCCTACCTTAGAGCAAATTGAAGCCCCTGATATCTTTGAAAAAATAGCAAATTATGAAAAAGGCCTAGTGCTCGTCACTGGGCCTACCGGCTCAGGTAAATCAACAACCTTAGCAGCGATGGTGGATTACATTAACCGTAATCATAATAAGCACATTCTAACCATTGAAGATCCGATTGAATTTGTCCATGAGAACAACAAGTGCTTGGTGAATCAACGAGAAGTGCACAAGGATACCCATAGTTTTAAGAATGCCCTCCGTTCTGCACTGCGTGAAGATCCCGACGTGATCTTAGTGGGTGAGCTTAGAGATCAAGAAACCATCAGTCTTGCCTTAACAGCGGCTGAAACGGGGCACCTAGTGTTCGGTACTCTGCATACTAGCTCTGCGGCGAAAACCATCGACCGAATCATTGATGTATTCCCTGGCAGCGACAAAGACATGGTACGCTCGATGCTTTCAGAATCAATGAGAGCGGTTATTGCGCAGAAACTATTGAAACGAGTCGGCGGGGGAAGGGTAGCCTGTCATGAGGTAATGCTTGCGACGCCAGCGATCCGAAACTTGATTCGAGAAGACAAAGTGGCTCAGATGTATTCAATTATTCAAACCGGTGCGGCCCATGGCATGCAAACCATGGAGCAAAATGCGAAACAATTGATCGCAAAAGGTTTGGTTGATCCACAAGAAGTAGCGAAAAAAATCGAAATTGAATCATCGATCTTTTAAATAGAAACAAACGCAGTCATGCATTCTACTTTTTACAAACAGCCCTTTTTGTACAAACGGATTCTATTGTAAGTAGCCAATGTATTTGGAATGAATAATCGAGTGTAAATGAGAAGTGTAAATGGAACTGAATCAGTGTTTGCAAGGCATGATTACGCAGAAAGCTTCGGATGTTTATATTACCGTTGGTGCGCCAATCCTGTTTCGCGTTGACGGCGAGCTTAGAGCGGAAGGTGCCAAGTTAAGTGAAGCCGAGGTTGAGCAATTACTGGGCGCAATGATGGAGCAAGAGCGCGCTTCAGAATACAAGCAAACCCGAGAAGCGAACTTCGCAATTGTGCGAGATATCGGGCGATTTCGGGTCAGTGCGTTTTATCAGCGAGAGTTGCCGGGCGCCGTAATTCGTCGTATTGAAACGCAAATTCCAACCTTTGAGCAGTTGAAACTGCCCGATGTATTGCAAAACCTTTCAATCGCAAAGCGAGGTTTAGTTTTGGTGGTTGGAGCGACAGGCTCAGGGAAGTCAACCACGATGGCCGCGATGACAGGGTACCGCAACGCGAATCGAACAGGGCATATTCTTACCGTTGAAGATCCTATCGAGTTTGTCCATGAGCACCAACGCTGCATAGTAACCCAGCGTGAGGTTGGGTTGGACACTGAAAGTTACGAAGTTGCGTTGAAAAACTCGCTGCGCCAAGCTCCTGACATGATTTTGATCGGTGAGATACGCAGTCGAGAAACCATGGAATACGCGATGACCTTTGCCGAAACGGGGCATTTATGCATGGCAACATTGCATGCTAACAATGCCAATCAAGCACTGGAACGTATTTTACACCTGGTCCCCAAAGAGCAAAAAGAGCAATTCTTGTTTGATCTTTCAATGAACCTTAAAGGGGTGATTGGACAGCAGCTGATCCGTGACAAAAATGGTCAAGGGCGTCATGGTGTGTTTGAAGTACTTTTAAATAGCCCGAGAGTGTCGGATCTGATTCGCCGTGGTGATCTTCATGAACTAAAAACAACGATGGCGAAGTCGAAAGAGATCGGAATGCAGACGTTTGATCAAGCTCTCTACCAGTTGGTGGTTGATGGAAAGATCAGCGAGCAGGATGCACTCCACAGCGCTGATTCTGCCAATGATCTGAGATTGATGTTGAAAACTCAACGTGGGGAAAGCTTCGATACCGGCACGTTGCAGAACGTTAAAATAGATATGGATTAAGTGCAAGAGTTGGTTAGCTTTTATATTCAGAAGTTTCTAAGCGCTCTAATAAGCACGTTCTGATAAGCAATAGAAGCGTAAGTAATATCAATCGCTAACCGAGTTTTTATCGCTGAGTTATTCGCCCCACTGAGACTCAAACCAACTCTCTAAAATCACCACTGCAGATTGGCAATCCACATTGCCTTTGCTGAGCGCTTTATACCCGCCCATATTAAACAAGTCAGATCGAGCTTCTGTTGTAGAAAGGCGTTCATCGTGCAGTTCAACGGGAATGCCATATCGGCCAAACAAACGATTGGCAAACTTTTTGGCTCTGGGGGTAATGGTCGCCAAATCCTTTCCGTGCAAATCTGTGGGTAGCCCTACGATGATGAGATCGGGCTGCCACTCTTTAATCAGTTTTTCAATGTCATCCCACTGTGGGATCCCATCTTTTGCTTTAAATGCCTTTAAAGGAGAGGCAGTACCTGTAATATCTTGGCCAATTGCACTACCAATACTTTTTGTACCGTAGTCAAACGCCATTATTGTGCGAGACATTTCTTATTCCAAAATGAATGTAATCGTTAGCCGGTAATAGAGATAGCCTGTATTCAACTGACCATCGCTTCTTTATCTACATACAACGGTATGATTTGGCAAAGAGTTCAAAGGTTCAAGCGGGAGAGATTAAGCGTGTCCCGCTTGTGTGGATAGCTGCGCTGCATCTATTCCCAGCATCTGGACTGCTTTTCGCCAGCGTTCATGGATGGGAGTATTAAAGATTACATCGGGATCGGCTTCAATCGTGAGCCAGGTGTTCTCTGCTAATTCAGTTTCTAACTGCCCAGCTTCCCAACCAGAGTAACCTAAAGCGATAACGTAGCTGCTTGGTTCAGCCTCTGTTCCTAATACCGCTAAGATATCCTTAGAGGTGGTGACGGAGATTTGATCGGTCATTTGAATGCTGGATTCATATTCATCCTTGGGTTGGTGGAGGATGAATCCGCGATCTTCAGAAACGGGACCGCCATTGAGAACCGGCTTATCTAAACTGTCTGTGTGGATCTGAGGCTTGCTCGACTCGACATCCACTTTTTTCAGCATGGTACCAACAGTAATATCAATCGGCGCATTGATCACTAATCCCATAGCACCGTCTTGATTATGTTCACAAAGATAGATGACTCGGTCCTTGAAATAGGGATCTTCCATTCCAGGCATCGCAACTAAGAAGTGATTTGTTAGATTCATAACAACTCCAATCAGGATGTGGGCAGAAAAACTGCCCAAATATCATTAGACGTCTCAATATCAGGCTTTTAAACGTCGCTCGATTGCGTCCATTAATTTACCTGTTACCGAAATATCAAAAGCAGCTTCAATCTCACGGATACAAGTAGGGCTGGTTACGTTAATTTCTGTTAGCTTGTCACCGATAACATCAAGTCCGACAAAGATTAAGCCCTTCTCTTTGAGTGAAGGAGCAACGGCTCGTGCGATAGCCCAGTCTGTTTCACTAAGCGGGCGAGCTTCGCCAGTACCGCCTGCTGCTAGGTTGCCTCGTGTTTCCCCTTTGGCAGGAATACGCGCTAGGCAGTAAGGCATAGGTTCACCGTCAACGACAAGAATACGCTTATCACCATTGCTGATGTCTGGAACAAAGGTTTGCGCCATTGCGTAGTTTTGACCGTGGTTAGTTAATGTTTCAATGATTACGGATACGTTTGGATCGCCTTCCTTTACACGAAATATTGATGCACCACCCATGCCATCTAATGGTTTTAAAATAATATCGCCGTGTTGCTGTTGGAACTGTTTAATCTTTTCTGCTTTTCGCGTCACAATGGTTGTTGGTGTGAGATCAGGGAACCACGCGGTAAAGAGCTTTTCATTGCAGTCACGTAAGCTTTGTGGCTTGTTGACGATCAATGTTCCTTTTTCTTCGGCTCTTTCTAAAATATAGGTCGCGTAGATATATTCAGTATCAAAAGGTGGATCTTTACGCATTAGTACCGCGTCTAATTCAGATAACTTGATGGTTTGTTCTGATTTAAATTCGTACCAACCGTTTGGATCTTGTTTGAGCTCGACGACTTTTGTGTCTGCAATCGCTTCACCTTGATCTAAGTGTAGATCATTCATTTCCATATAGTGGATTTCATAACCACGACGCTGTGCCTCTAGCATCATCGCAAAGCTAGAGTCTTTTTTAATATTAATGGATGAAATTGGATCCATTACGATGCCAAGTTTGATCATTGTTTTCTCCTAGCCTAGATCGCCAAAACGGACTTGTAAGGCAGTAATTGCGGTTAGAGCGGCTGTCTCGGTACGAAGAACACGTGGACCGAGTAGCGTCTCTTCAAATTTGTATTGTTCTGTCATGCTGATTTCTTCAGCTGACAATCCACCTTCAGGCCCGATCAATAGGCGCACCTTATTGATGGGTTCTGGAAGGGTGTTTATTGAATATTTTGCACGAGGATGAAGGTTTAGCTTTAACGCGTCACTGGGCTCGCTGCACCATTGTTCAAGTTGCATGATTGGGCGAATAACCGGAACCGTATTGCGGCCACACTGCTCACAAGCGCTGATGGCGATCTTTTGCCATTGTGCCAATTTTTTTTCAAATCTTTTTGCGTCAAGTTTGACACCGCAGCGCTCAGAAATCAGAGGGGTAATGGTGTTAACTCCTAACTCGACCGATTTTTGAATCGTAAACTCCATCTTGTCACCGCGAGAGATAACCTGACCAAGATGAAGATCTAAAGGAGATTCACTACTGTGTTCGACTCGTTCAGTGAGTTCAACTGACACTCGTTTTTTGCTTATCTCATGAATAATGGCAGGAAACTCTGCGCCACTGCCATCAAATAGGATTACACCTTGCCCCGCTTTCATTCGTAACACTCGTCCGATGTGGCCTGCGGCATCGTCATCTAAATCAAGTAAACCAAGTTGTAGAATCGGATGTGGGTGAAAGATACGAGGGGTTCTCATTACAAGGTCCTAAGAGAGAAAGAGTTAGACCCTAACATGGATGCTTTTAGGGCAAAAAACAAGGTGTCACAGGGATTAAAGTCGTCATTGGTTTGTATGTCGGCTTTCTCTTTTTTGTTGGCTTCGATTCTGTGCGTTTAATTCTCTGATTTTTTATTTATGTCTTGCTCTTGCTTACCGCCCTGAATAGGTCAGTGTTTTCTGGCAAGATTGGCAACGATAGTTGGCTTGCTGCCTGACTACCTTGTTATGGCGTCGGATCGAGAGTGAATGTTGCGTGCAGCCACAGCTATATTCAAAGGTTTTTCCTTGAACGGAGCGTACTGAAAAGTGATGAGTTGTGTTGGCATTCAATTTAAATACCTGTGTCATCACCGATTGCCACTCTTTCCCGTGCGGTCTAACGCGGCCAAATTGATGGAATGTAACTAGGTGAGCCACTTCATGAGCGATCACATCATCTAAGAAAGCTTGCGGGTTTTCAGCAAAAAGAACCGGATTTAAACGGATTTCCCAGAGTTGCAGATAAGCTTTTCCTGCCGCTTTACCACGAAGCTTATAGCTCAGTGTTGGAAGTTTGAATATGCATTGGAAGTATTGAGAGGCGAGGTCAACACAAGATTTTAACTTGGCTTGGGCACGGTAATGAAGTTCAAAATCTTCCACTGTCTTTCCTTGAAATAACGCACGTTCATAATTGGTATTGTTGGTGAAGCTCTGTTAATGATGCTTTGGATGATAAAAAGCCCCAGCATGAAAGCTGAGGCTAAGATAATAACATTAAATTTTATCATGTAAGTCATGCTATGAAAGCCGTATTTTAAAAAACATGTTTTGAAAGCCATATTTTGAAAACAAGGTTAATTAATACCTAGGCTAAATGTTATGTTTCTTTTTGATGGTTTCATGATAACCATGCCATGTCGCGTAACCTAGAATAGGCATAGTGAAAAACATCCCAATACCGTAAGTGGCAAAGCCGATGAGGATCCCACCCGTAATCACTAGAGCCCAAACGATCATCGCGGGTATATTACTTTTGACAGCATTAAAACTCGAGAAAACTGCGGTCATGACATCCACTCGTTTCTCCATCATTAATGGGATAGAAAAGGCGGAAATACTGAAGATGATCACCGCAAAGACAAAACCAGCCATTGAACCAATGATTAAAAATGGCGCAAATTCAGTCAGTGAAGCCCCTTGTACTGCCGGGTAGAGAGCGTGAATCAAAGCAGCAACACGCATCCAGAATATCATGGCCACGGTGAGTAAAACGGCAAACGCCCACTGTGAAGTCGAGTTTCTAGTGATCGCTTTCATAGAGTGTATCAGACTTGGCTTGTGGCCTTTTTCTCTCTCCCAACTGGCATCGTACATTCCGAGAGCAAGGAAAGGCCCAATCAGCATATACACAATCAGGCTTGGCATGACGACAAGGTGCGTACCTTGCCATTGAACTAGCAATACAATCCCTATAGCAGCAGCCATAAAGCAGACGCCGTAGAGCATACTTATGAGAGGCATTCGTATAAAATCATGAAGCCCGAGTGATAGCCAATGAAAGGGTGCTGAAACGCTTAGCTGGTTACAGGGTAGAGTTCGAGCATATTCGCTGTCAGGAATTTTGTTATCTTTTGGTTCAAAATCTGTTGGGTTCACCGTACGAGGCATACACCCTCCTTGATCTATTCTCATGAATCGTAAATGACCTTGGTGGCCGACTGACGGTGTTGGAGTGACTCACTTGCCCGATTCAATATAAAGCGTCGATAGTCGATATAAAACTTCGATAAAGAGCTTCGACCAAGAGAGTACATTTAACACTCTATTAACTATTGGTGTGAATAGAAAAAAACACAAATTATTTGATGAATTTTTAGCCAAAAATAAAAAGCCCCTGCAAAAATGCAAGGGCTTAACGTGTGTTGCGGTTAAACTGTCTATGTCATAACAGCTTATTTAATTCCTGCAAATTCACGCAGTAGGTCTGCTTTATCTGTCGCTTCCCAAGGGAACTCTTCACGACCAAAGTGACCATAAGCAGCAGTTTGCTTGTAGATTGGCTGAAGAAGGTTCAGCATTTCTTGTAGGCCGTATGGACGAAGGTCGAAGTTTTGGCGAACCGCTTCAACAATGATCTCTGGTGATACTTTTTCAGTACCAAACGTTTCAACCATGATAGACGTTGGATCGGCAACACCGATTGCGTAAGACAATTGAATCTCACAACGGTCAGCCATACCAGCGGCAACGATGTTTTTCGCAACATAGCGAGCCGCGTAAGCTGCAGAACGGTCAA
>NZ_JBNGCJ010000523.1:0-3124 GCF_049974785.1 Vibrio genomosp. F10 str. 9ZD137 | reverse complement strand
AGAAAAATTTGATTTTAAAAAAGAGCATGTGGGTATGATAATTAAAGTTCTAACCGTGTTTTTGGGCGTGCTTGTATCGCTGCCATCGCTCGCCCTTGAGCGTTTTGAACAGTTAACATGGCTAGAGCCACAATCATCGACTTATCAATTGATTCAATACCCTGAATTGTTGAGTGACATTTATCAAGAAAACGATGACCAATTGATTTGGTTTGATGTAGAGCAAAGTAAAAAACTCGAACTCCAGTTGGAAATGATCGATAAGGCAGGGTTTAGCCCACTGTTTTCAGAGCGATTACAGCAACTACAGCTGTTTAGAACTCAAAATCGCTGGTTTGAGTATGATCTGCTAGCGACCGACACGTTACTCCTTTACATCAGCTACGCTGAGCAAGCTCCTCTGATGGGCAAATCTTGGTTTTTTAATCAACCTCTAACGGGTTCACTGCCGGCGCCAACCAAAGAGGCGACAAACTCATTATTGGTTTCCATTGAGCTTAATCAGCTTAGTGAATTTATTGATGATTATACGCCGTCCAATGAAGATTATCGTCAGATCAGTGGTTCTTACCAACATCTAAAACAATTTGAACACACAGAGCTGCCGAGATACCACCAGAATAGATTAAAGAAAGTCGGCGATAAGCTATCACATCGTGACGAACTCATTTTGCGTCTTAATGTCGTCAATATTGATACCAAATCTATTAGAAAGGATGTCAGTTGGTACGATGCATCATTGATCTGGCCTATCAAAGAGTTTCAGCGTATCCATGGGTTAAAACAGGATGGGATGATTGGCAATCAAACAATGAAGTGGCTGAATATGGATCCTTCACTTCGATTATCAATGCTCGCATTAAATGCTGAGCGATCTAGGCTTTGGCCAATGCAACGAGATACGGTTATTTTGGTCAATGTCCCCAGTTTTGATATGAGCTATTGGTATCAAGGTGAAGAGGTCTTTCAGTCAAAAGTGGTGGTCGGAAAAACCTCTCGGAAAACACCGGTTATGCATACCAAGCTCGATTCTCTGATCTTAAATCCAACATGGAATGTACCGTGGAAAATTATGGTTGAGGATATTTTGCCTCAGGTAAAGCGTGATAAGACGTACCTCACTAATCATAATATAGAAATCATTGAACGATGGAATGCAGTGTCGACGGTTAATCCCTCTGAGATAAATTGGTCAGAGGTCACCCCAGAAACTTTCCCGTATAAAATGCGTCAGCAATCGGGAAAAAGAAATGCGTTAGGGTTGTATAAATTTAATACTCCTAATCGGCGAGCTATATTTTTGCATGATACTCCAAGTAAACACCTATTTTCCAAGGATGTCAGGGCCTTTAGTTCAGGTTGTGTAAGAGTGGAACATGCGGACAAATTTGCGTATACCTTACTGGCAACACAAGGCATGGATATGGCTGATGCGGGGAAAAATGATCAGTCAACGACTCATGCCATTCCCCTAAAAAAGCGAATTCCGGTTCATATTATCTATCAAACAGTTTGGGTTGAGTCTGGCCAAGTTCAGTATCGGGATGACATTTATCAATACGACACGTTGAGCCAAAATCGGCAACCACAGACCGAAGGGTAATCTTTACCATTTTTTTACAATTTAGTGCCCGCTTACAAAATCTGTATATTGGTCAGAGAGTAAACGAAAATAGAGAGCCATTTAAGCGCTTCTAGCATGATTTATGCATTTGAACTTCATATTCTAGTTAGGTAATGTCCACGTTCGAATCATTGGGCAGTGTATGTGAAGGTTAATATTTTGAGTTTATCTCGTCGTCGTTTTATCCAATTGGCAGGGAGCAGTATTGTTGTTGCGAGTGGCATTCCTTCTTTAGCTCAGGCCTCGTATCCCGATCAGCCAAGGCATCTTGTTATGAATAACCTACATACTGGAGAAAGTCTGGAATCGAGTTATTTTAATGGGATTGACTACGTGGAAGGGGAGCTGGACCGCTTGAGTCATTTGTGTCGAGATTTTAGACGTAACGAAGTTCATCCAATGGATCGACGTTTGTTTGATCAAATTACACAGATTCAATCTCTGCTTGGTTCTCAAGCGGAAGTTCAGATCATTTCAGGTTATCGTTCCCCTGCAACGAATAGTGCTTTGCGTACTAATTCTAAAGGCGTCGCAAAAAAGAGCTACCATATGCTAGGTCAAGCCATGGATTTTAGGCTCCATGGTGTCAATTTGAAAGATGTCCGTGAAGCGGCAATGAGTCTCAAAGCCGGCGGTGTTGGGTATTATCCTAAAAGTAATTTCATTCACATCGATACCGGACCGGTCAGAAGTTGGGTTTAGTGTGTTCTCTTTGCTCAGTGGATTTGAGCCGTTCAAGCATTGAAAATCTCGAGTGGTAGTGTCATAGTTCGAGCAATTTCGATAGTTCCAAGGTAGATATATGTCTCTTCAGTACCAAGTTGTTCCGGTGACTTCTTTTGCACAAAATTGTTCTATTGTCTGGTGTGACGATACGATGGAAGCCGTAGTGATTGATCCCGGCGGCGATGTAAAACAACTCGTTATGATGATCAAAGAACTCGGTGTGAATGTTGTTCGCCTGGTTCTTACTCACGGTCATTTAGATCACGTAGGTGGAACCGAGCCATTAGCAAAAGAGTTGGGTGGTATAGAAGTGATTGGGCCACACAAAGGCGATCGTTTTTGGCTTGATGGCTTAGTCGGGCAGAGCCAAATGTTTGGCTTTGAAAAAACAGAACCTTTTACACCAAATCAGTGGCTAGATGAAGGTGACACGGTCACTGTGGGTCATCAAACATTAAGCGTGTTGCACACGCCAGGTCATACTCCGGGGCATGTGGTTTTATTTAGTGAGGCGGCCAAGTTGGCGTTTGTGGGGGATGTTCTTTTTGCGGGTGGAATCGGCCGCACTGATTTTCCTCAAGGTGATCATGCCACGCTGATTGCTTCGATTAAGCAAAAATTATGGCCTCTAGGTAATGATGTTACCTTCATCCCAGGTCATGGCCCCTCATCGACATTTGGCAAAGAGCGAGTCTCTAATCCGTTTGTTGCCGATGAAATGCCACTGTACTGATTCTATCGTTAAATCAGTACAGTGTATTGGGCTCGGCGGCT
>NZ_JBNGCJ010000522.1:0-1052 GCF_049974785.1 Vibrio genomosp. F10 str. 9ZD137 | reverse complement strand
TTCTCCCCATTCTGAATCGATGTATACCGTGCCCCCTTCTGCTGCCTCCATTTCTAACAAAATGGTCGGCGCTGAATTACTTGGCGCATCAGGTGCATTGACTGTCACTGTGCCGAGCGGTTTTTCGTCACCGGAATCATCTTCATAACTCCAACTTACTTCACCGAGAGGCTGCTGTTGATTCACGGTAATCTGGTAAACAGATTCGGTGGGCTCTAACCCTTCATGTGTTGGAATAGATAGGGTGTAATCACCGTATTCCAGGTGATCAATGGTGTAACCTCCTGAAGATAGCGACATGTATAAGCGTCTTGCTACGCCGTTGCTGTCGGTCAATGTGGCTTCAACTAAACTTTCGTCTTCTGCAAGGTCACCTTTTGTCGGTGAAAGCTCAATTCGGCCTTCTGACGTTGGGTTGTATTGCAAACGATATAGCGTATTACCAGCATCGTCAGACACGAGCAAGCTGTTGTCTGGCATGACTAACATTTCGACTGGCTTACCTGAAATGCCCTCAGGTTGTTTCCATCCGGTGATCAATGAGCGATCAAAGATAGGTTTCCCTTCAGAATCCAATGTCATAATACGCAGTTCATAACCGGCTCTTTTTCCATCGCCTGGGCCATGTGTTGCGTACACAAACGAGCTTTGTCCGTTCGTTGGCGTGGTCCCATCTGGCTGCCAGAATGTCAACCCTAATGGTGCCGAGCCGGCTTCCAGTTCAAACTCTGGTGCTTGGAAATTGGCAGGATCAATGTCTTTGATTAGGATGTCTGAGTAAATCGCCCCTGGTGGCAGATAATCATAACCACCGGTATAGACGGACGTTCCATTTTCTTGCTCTTGGGTAATGGACAGGGTGTCCTCACCTGAGACATAAGGGAAGCCAAAATGTGGCATCTCTTTATCTGCTAACTGGGCTGCGGATATTTTGTTGATTTCACCTGGGAAATAGGTGTTGTGTCCATCGGTATTTTGAGGGTTATTGTCGGTAAACCATAAGTCGCCCAATCTTGGATCCCAGTCAAACCCGACGGTATTTCGGATTCCAT
>NZ_JBNGCJ010000521.1:0-1983 GCF_049974785.1 Vibrio genomosp. F10 str. 9ZD137 | reverse complement strand
CCGCTCTTCCGATCTAAAGCCAGATAAACTATACACGCGGTAACGAAAAAGAAGCGGACCGCTTTGGCATAAATACCCTGGCTAAAGCCGGTTTTGAGGTTCAAGCCATGCCTCGATTTTTTGGCCGACTCGCTGATGAGTACCGATACGCAAGTAAGCCACCACCGATGCTGCTTACCCACCCTCTTCCTGAAGATCGTATTACTGACAGCCGAGCTAGAGCACAAAATTACCCACCGATGCGTATTCAGCCATCTCTTGATTACCAGTTAGCAAGGGCTCGCATTGTGGCACGATACGCCGGTATCGAAGGTAAAGCAGCAATGGATTGGTTAGAACGTTCAGAAAAGAAGGTAGGTAAAGATATCGCCCCCGCTTTCCAATATGGAAAAGCACTGGTTCATTTAGATAACAAAGAGCTCGAACTAGCTGATGCCCTACTTCACAATTTGATTAAACTCGAGCCAAGCAATAATTTTTACTTAGATGCACTTTCTGATTTGTATATTGCACAAAAACAGCCAGAGAAAGCCATCGCTATGCTGTCAAAAGCACTACAATCTAAGCCCAATAACCCGGTTCTCACTATCAACTATGCTAACGCGCTGCTTGAGCAAGACAACCACCTTGAAGCCATTCGTGTATTACAACGCTACACTCATAATTTTAGTGACGATGTTAATGGCTGGCATCTGCTTTCAGAAGCGAACATTGCACTGGGCGAGAGTGCCGATGATCTTGCCGCACGAGCGGAGATTTTAGCCCTTAAAGCGAACTGGAACAAAGCGATACAGTTCTACACTCAAGCCAGCCAACTAGTCGACCTAGGTAGTCTAAAGCAAGCTCGCTTCGATGCGCGAATTGACCAACTCATGATTCAACGTGACCGATTCTTATCACTACAATAATTACATCAACAAGGAAGCCATTATGTCTGTCATCATCTATCACAACCCAAGATGTTCAAAGAGCCGTCAAACATTGGCGTTATTAGAAGAGAATAATGTTTCACCGACTATTGTGAAGTATTTAGAAACGCCACCAACAGCCGACACTTTGAAAGAACTCTATGCACAACTCGCTGTATCGAGTGTAAGAGACATGATGAGAGTCAAAGAGGAAGCCTACAAAACGCTACAACTTGATGACGCCAGCGACGAAGAATTATTTTCAGCAATGGCAGAAAACCCAAAATTAATCGAGCGCCCTATTGTGGTTTCAAATGGAAAAGCTCGTCATGGACGCCCACCAGAGAAAGTGTTGGACATCTTATAAATCCGCTCTTTGAGTTCCGTTTTCAAAACCGTAATAGAAACACAGTAAGGTAAGCAAGGATAAACAAGCCAATGGCACCTGACATGACAACCAGAACCAAACTATTTAGATTGCTCGCTCTTTTTGGCAATCTTTCACTCATTTCTTGGGTTGTATTGTGGCAATGGTATTTGTCCCCGCATCCCCATATCAATAACCTCACTCTCGCTATTGCATGGAGCGTGCCTTTATTGCTACCACTTCCTGGGATTCTCGCAGGTAAACCGTACACGCATGCATGGGCAAACTTTGTTTTAATGCTCTACTTTCTTCATGCCTTGGTTATTTTATACATTGGAGACGGAGAACGGGTGCTTGCTTCCGTCGAGCTGTGTTTAACAACGATGGCATTTATTGGCAACATTCTTTACGCTCGCGCTCGAGGTAAGGAGCTGGGCCTTAAACTCACACGTTTATCCGAGGTAGAGAAGCAAGAAAAAGCGCGCTTCGATAATTCATAACATGTCATTACAGCCGCCAAAAAAGTAAAAACCGCAGACATATCTGCGGTTTTTTATTGAGTGTTTTTTCTGTTGGTTACTTTTTCTCTTGAATAAAAAGCATTCTGATAAAAACTAATCCGTCTTCCACTCAAATCTTAATGTTCGAACCGCTTCCGTTGAATCATGGGATTGAATTTCCATCGAACAGATCGGAAGCGCGGTTCAG